>DATGQC010000173.1:0-17602 GCA_035304425.1 Advenella sp. | reverse complement strand
TGATAAAGCTGCAAAGTGAAATCCGCGTCTTCTGATGCATAGTGCGTTGCCGTTTCGATATCCACTTCGTCAAAGCAGATCTGCTTTGCGCCTTTGCCACAGATTTCTTCATAGGTTGTGCCGGTACGGCCCAGATAGCGCTGCGCCAGTTCCTGCATGCCGACGCTGCGATGAGACTCCAGCACATACGCCATAAGCATGGTATCGTCCTGAATACCCTGCAGCGTAATACCTTCGTTCAGAAAAACGTGGCTGTCATATTTGGCGTTGTGCAGGATCTTGGCGGCGCGCTCATCCTGCAGCCAGTCGCGCAGCGCTGCAAGGGTCTGCGCCTTGTCCAGTTGCGTGCCGGCCCCAGTCCCGCGATGCCCCAGGGGAATATACCAGGCGGAACCCGCTTCGATAGCGAGTGAAATACCCACCAGGCTGGCCTGCATGGGATCCAGAGACGTTGTTTCGGTGTCAATCGCCACCTGCTCGGCCTGTTTGATCGCTTCTAAACATGCGTTGAATTTTTCAGCGGTATCCACCGTCTGGTAGTTCACCTGAGCCGGCGCGTCGGGCAAATTCTGCGCGACCCGTGCATCCTGCTCAGGCACACGGTCAGCGTCGCCGGTCAGCTCGCGCAACCAGGTGCGAAAGCCGTAGCGATCGTAAATGGCGGTCAGCGTCGGCACATCCGGCGCCCGGGGCAGCAGGTCCTGCACCCCTTGCATGAACTCGGTCAATTCACAGTCGCGCCTGACGGTAATCAGGTTACGGGTCAATTCGAACTGCGGGATCGCATTGCGCAGATTCTGGCCTGCAACGCCCTTGATGTTGTCCGCATTGGCAACCAGATTATCAAGGCTGTCATACTCAGTCAGCCATTTGACCGCCGTCTTGGGCCCGACCTTGGGCACGCCCGGCACATTATCGACGTTATCGCCGATCAGCATCAGATAATCCACAATGCGTTCAGGCCTGACCCCGAACTTGGCCAGCACGGCCGCTTCGTCCAGATTCTCTCCGGTCATGGTGTTTACCAGCGAAATATGGGAATTGACCAGTTGCGCCAAATCCTTGTCGCCAGTTGATATAATGGTGTGAATATCAGAGCGGGCAGCCATATCGGCCAACGTCGCGATCACGTCATCCGCTTCCACGCCTGCCGCCGCAATAACGGGCCAGCCCATGGCGCGTATGGCCTCATGAATAGGACCGGTTTGCACAGCAAGGTCATCGGGCATGGGCGGCCTGTCCCCCTTATATTCGGGATACAAATCGTCCCTGAAGGTTTTCCCCTTGGCATCGAAAATACATGCGGCATAATCCGCCTTATAATCATCAATGCATTTTCGCATCATGTTTATCACGCCATACAGGGCGCCTGTGGGCTCTCCACGCGCATTACGCAGATCGGGCATTGCATAGAAAGCGCGGTACAAATAGCTTGATCCGTCAACAAGTAACAAGGTTTTTTTCATGTCAGTAACAAAAGCAACAACGATTCAGGGTCAGATAAACGAGATAACCAGCGAGCTGCTTACAGCAGCCGATCATCTCAAGGATTTGACCGCAGCGGTGAGCATTTTTGGAAGTGCACGGATCCGGTCAGATTCGCCCTACTATACCAAAACGCAGGAGATTAGCGGCCGTCTTGCCAAGGCAGGCTTCAATGTTATTTCCGGCGGCGGTCCCGGCATCATGGAAGCGGCCAACAAAGGTTGTCATGAAGCGGGCGGAACAAGTATCGGACTGAACATCGAGCTGCCTCATGAACAGAAAGACAATCGCTACCAGACCGACAGCCTGTATTTCAAATATTTTGTATCGCGCAAAACCACCTTCTTCATGAACAGCGCCGGCTATATCATCATGCCTGGCGGATTCGGCACACTGGACGAAATGTTCGAAGCCCTCACGTTGATCCAGACCGGCAAGGCCAGCAAAGCACCGGTCGTGTTTGTCGGCAGCGAGTTCTGGCAAGGGCTGATGGACTGGATCCGTAATCAGCTGGTCGTCAACAAACTGATTTCTGAACATGATCTGGATCTGTTTATTGTCGAAGACGATCCGCAAAAAGTAGTTGAGCACATTCAGACCAAACACCAGCAGTATGCGCTGGATGCCAGCTGTGTCGGCCTGTGTTAAGCGCCTGATTCAAGTGCAGGGCGCCCGGCGTTCAGGCGCCAGAAACCGCCATCGGCAGCTTACTCAGCCTCTGGTTTCTTTTTGGCCGGAGGACGGCAAATGACCTGCACAACAGGCAATTCCTCCTGAACAATATTGCGCGACATAACCCGCCCCTTGACCTGGGCGCAGGACTGCTCCATTTTTCTCATACACCCAGCGGTATCCGTCTTGCAAGGCAGGATAAAGTGCACATCATTCTGGTCGTAAATCGCTTTTGAGGCACAACCGGACAGCACCATGGCAACAACAACCGGTATCACGGAATGGCGAATCATCAACTCTCCTTGGCAGCACCCGGGTATTATATGAGCACTTGCCGGTGAAATAGGGGCGATTGCCGCATCATAACCCGACCCGCTGCGGGCATGCCCGACCAATGCGCGCGTACTGCTGCATTTATGACACTGTTTGCAAAAAATTGCACTTGTTTTAACAGCTATGGCAGCGTTGTGTGCTAGATTTTTATCTCATTTCTCGTTTTTCCATGCCCATGCGGCATTACCGAAGGCGCTTCATGTCAACCACGTTCAAAACGACCCTTCTCATCGCCGGCGCCATGCTGCTGGGTGGCTGCTCCACCGGTTTCGGGGTCAGCGTCCCGCTGGTAAGCGGCTTGTCACTGGGCATCGGCAGCGGCGGCATCAGTCTTGGCACGGGCATCGGGCCTGTCGGCGCCGGTGTCGGCGTCGGTCATGGCGGGCGGGTGTCAGCCGGTGCAGGCGTGGGCGTAGGCGTGGGGACCAGCATCGGCTCGGGGGCGAGCGCAGGTGTAGGCACCGGCATTGGCACCAGTACCGTGCTCTATGACCCACAGGCGCCCGTCGAGGCAGCGCCACAGGAAAAAGCCGATCTGTACAGTGGCAACTGACCGGCGGTCTTTGTCAGCCGCCAACCGGCGGCCCGCGCCCCTGCCGTCAATCGCGCCAAACCTTAGCCTTAGATAAGGTTTGCCCTGGCAGGCACATGCGCAAACCAAATATGCCGGCCATAGCTGATCGTTGGTCCATGATGGCAAAGGGGCGCACGCACGCACGCACGCACGCACGCACGCACGCAGACAACTTTATCCTTTGTTGCGCAGATCGACCATTCAATTTTCGCCCTTTCCGATACGATCAAGACTCCGCATTTGAAAATAGGGGGTCGGTATGTCCGCCGTTGACAACAATACATTCACACTTGCTCAGGACGAAGCCACACAGTTCGCATTGATCAATCGGGCGCTTGCCATGCTGGACTTCGACTGCTTCGACTATATTCAGAGGCACCCCACCCCCTTTACCACGCCCCGTTATCACCATCTTGGCACGATTCCCGAGGCGCTGATCCGATTGGATGATCGGCATCTGATTCATGACACCATCATTCCGGCCGTCATGCAACGACAAACGGGCCTGGTGTGGGAATTGAAAGATTTCTACACCATCCACCCCGAACTGGCGGCAAGAGAACATCGCAATTTCTATGGCCTGTTCGCTCCGGGCACCAATTTGCTGGGCCACACCGGCGCCGTGCTGACACTGATCAGACTGAACCGCCCGATCACACAGCAGGAGCTGGCCAATGAACTTGCCCGCTACCAATTGTTGATTTTTGCATTGCAGCACCTGTGCCAGCTGATTCTGGCCAGGCGTCACCGCCAGCAATTGGCGATCCATCTGACACCGCGGCAAACCGACATTCTCAAATGGATCGCCGACGGCAAGAGCAATGACGACATTGCTCACATTCTGGGCATCTCGTCGCATACCGTCAATTACCATACAAAACAGATCCTGGACAAAACCCATACCCAGAATCGACACAGCGCAGCAATGAGCGCGTTTATCGCAGGCATGATCCCGTCATAGAATTTCGTATTCAGGGTTCATCGCCCACGGTTCGGTCGGCTAACATCTATAATAACGGGTTAACTCCATTGTTTCCGGACGCCGGACCGTGCCGCTTGCCTCGTTTGCCGGCCCGCAACACATTGCGTCCCCTTTTGTGCGAACTTATGATGCAGGATCACTACCACCCCACCGACCTTGAACAATCCGCCCAGCAAAACTGGCAGGAGCGTGACGCCTATCTTGTGACGGAACATGCAAAAGATGCCAATGGCAACGAAAAGCCCAAGTTCTACGCCTGCTCCATGCTGCCCTACCCCAGCGGAAAGCTGCATATGGGCCATGTCCGGAATTACACGATCAACGACATGATGGCTCGCCAGTTGCGCATGCGCGGTTTCAACGTGCTTATGCCCATGGGCTGGGACGCCTTCGGCATGCCTGCAGAAAACGCCGCCATCAAATCAAAGGTGCCGCCCGCCAAATGGACCTACGACAACATCGCCTATATGAAAAAACAGATGAAGGCGATGGGACTGGCCATCGACTGGTCACGGGAAATGTGCGCCTGTGATCCGGACTACTATAAATGGAACCAGTGGCTTTTTCTCAAAATGCTGGAAAAGGGGATTGCCTACCGCAAAACGCAGGTGGTGAACTGGGATCCGGTGGACCAAACCGTTTTGGCCAACGAACAGGTTATCGACGGCCGAGGCTGGCGCTCCGGCGCATTGGTCGAAAAACGCGAAATTCCAGGCTACTATTTGCGCATCACCGACTATACAGATGAACTGCTGGAGCAGGTCACGCATAATCTGCCGGGCTGGCCTGAGCGCGTGCGCCTCATGCAGGAAAACTGGCTGGGCAAAAGCGAAGGCGTACGCTTTGCGTTTACGCACGATATTCACGATGGTCAGAACCAGTTGATACAGAACGGCCGCATGTTCGTGTTTACGACCCGGCCAGACACGATCATGGGCGTCACCTTTTGCGCCGTCGCGCCTGAACATCCGCTGGCAACCCATGCCGCAGCCAGCAACCCGCAATTGGCCGCCTTCATTGAAAAATGCAAGCTGGGCGGTACGACCGAAGCCGAAATGGCGACGCGCGAAAAAGACGGCATGCCAACCGGCCTGAACGTTATTCACCCCCTGACCGGCGATGCGGTAGAAGTGTGGGTGGGCAACTATGTCCTTATGAATTACGGCGATGGCGCGGTCATGGGCGTACCGGCCCACGACGAACGTGATTTTGCCTTTGCGCTGAAGTATGACTTGCCAATCAGACAGGTTGTGCAGGTCGCCGACAAACCGTTTGACAACACCCGGTGGCAGGACTGGTACGGCGACAAGCAGCAAGGCCGCGTGGTCAATTCCGGGCAGTTCGATGGGCTGGACTACCGCCAGGCGGTTGACGCCGTGGCTGCTGCCCTGGCCGAAAAAGGCCTGGGTGAAAAGCAGACCACATGGCGTTTGCGCGATTGGGGGATTTCCCGCCAGCGCTATTGGGGCACCCCGATCCCCATCATCCATTGCGAAAGCTGCGGCCCCGTTCCGGTTCCCGAAGCAGATCTGCCCGTGCGGCTGCCCGAGCATCTGATCCCAGACGGCAGCGGCAATCCGCTGGCGAAAGACGAACATTTCCTCGCGTGCACCTGCCCCTCCTGCGGCAAACCGGCAAGACGGGAAACCGACACCATGGATACCTTCGTGGACTCCTCCTGGTATTTCATGCGCTATACCTCTGCCGGCAATAACAATGCCATGGTAGACCAGCGCAACGATTACTGGATGCCCATGGATCAATACATCGGCGGCATTGAACACGCTGTATTGCACCTGTTGTATGCGCGCTTCTGGACCAAAGTCATGCGCGACCTGGGTTTGCTCAAATTCGATGAGCCCTTCACCAAACTGCTCTTCCAGGGCATGGTGCTGAACCATATTTACTCACGTCGTACGCCGCAGGGCGCGGTGGAATACTTCTGGCCCGAAGAAGTCACCAATACCTACGACGATAAAGGCGCCATTACGGGCGCCACCCTCAACCGCGACGGCTCGGCCGTCCAGTACGGCGGCGTGGGCACCATGTCCAAATCCAAGAACAATGGCGTTGACCCGCAAGCGCTGATCGACACGATGGGCGCCGACACGGCCCGGCTGTTCGTGATGTTTGCCAGCCCGCCGGAACAGACACTGGAATGGTCCGACTCTGGCGTGGACGGCTCACATCGCTTCCTGCGACGCGTATGGTCTATCGCAGGCAGCCTGAAAAAGCGCATTCTGGCTGCACCGGCCCAGGCAGTCGATTTTTCCAAGGCCAGCAAAGCGGTCAGGGACTTACGCCTGCAAGCTTATTCGCTGCTGCGCCAGGCCAACTATGACTATGAACGTATTCAGTACAATACGGTGGTGTCGGCCAACATGAAACTGCTCAATGCCATCGACGATGCCGCACTGCCCGAGGGAGACATTGAAAATGCCGCCCTGCGAGAGGCGACCGGAATCCTGATTCGCATGCTCTATCCAATCGTGCCGCACATCACCTGGCACTTGTGGAACGAGCTGGGCTACGTGCAGCAGTATGGCGATCTGCTAGATGCGCCCTGGCCCGCCGTAGACGAAGCCGCGCTGGTTGCCGACGAGATTGAACTCATGCTGCAAATCAATGGCAAATTGCGGGGTTCCATCCAGATACCAAATGGCGCCGACCGGGAACATATCGAAGCAGTCGCCAGAAGCCATCCTTCTCTGGAAAAATTCCTGGAAGGACGCCCACCGAAACGTGTTATTGTGGTTCCCGGAAAACTTGTCAATATTGTTGGTTAATTTCAGCAGGTGAAAACCATGGTGTACTCATTCTCTTTTTCGCGCTGGCATCAGGCCCTGCTGGCAGCCTTCTTGCTCAGCCTGGTGCTGGCCGGTTGCGGCTTCAAACTGCGTGGTGAAAAGCCGCTGCCGTTTACGACGATGTACACCAATATTGAAAGCAACTCGCGTTTTGGCGCGTATTTGCGTCGATCCCTGAAGGCCAGCTCGCCGTCGCTGCAATTTGTCGACAATGCGTCGGCGGCACAGGTAACGCTCTCGCAACTGGAACGCGTCCAGTCACAGCGCGAAGTATCGCTCAACTCCCAGGGCCAGGTTGAAGAGTACGAACTGACGCTGCGCCTGACCTTCCAACTGGTCTCCAATAGCGGTCAATTGCTGATCCCTCCGTCTACGCTCACCTCGACACGCACGCTGCCGTATGATGAAGCCAACTCCCAGGCCAAGGCCCAGGAAATGATCACGCTCTATCAGGACATGGAAGCGCAAATGGTAGGCCAACTGGTGCGGCGCATCAGTTCTGATGACGTGATCCAGGGCTATCAGCAGGGGGCAGGCACGCCGGGTGAAGAACAGTTCGTCCGATAAGCGCAATGGCAGGACAGACTCCCAACTACGAACGCTTCATTGCCGATCTGGGTAAACCGGATGCGCAATTGCATCCGCTTTATGTGATCAGCGGCGATGAATTGCTATTGCGTAACGAAGCTCTGGACGCATTGCGCGCAGCCTGCCGGCTTCAGGGGTACACTGAAAGAGTCACGCTCAGCCTGACTGCCACCGGCCCCTGGAATGCCATAGAAGAGCACACCCAGTCCATTTCACTGTTCGGCGATCGCAAGCTGATGGAAATCGAAGTGCCTACCGGCAAGCCCGGCAAAACCGGCGGCGACGCGCTGATCGCGCTGGCAAACCGCGCCGCAAAGCAGGAACTGACCGACGTTTCCGTTGCCCTCATTCTGCCGCGGGCGGACAGGACTATGTCCTCTGCAAAATGGTATACCGCCGTGACGCAGCAGGCTGTGCTGGTCAATACACCCGTGATCAGCCGCGAACAGTTGCCCGCCTGGGTCCAGAGCCGGCTCAAGCGCCAGAAACAGCGCGCCGACGCAGCGACGCTGGCCTGGATTACCGATAAGGTCGAAGGCAACCTGCTGGCTGCGCATCAGGAAATCCTCAAGCTCGGCTTGCAATACCCCGAAGGCGAATTAACGCTGGAAGAAGTGGAAAACGCCATTCTTGACGTGAGCCGCTATAATGTATTCGACATGAGTCATGCCATTTTACGCGGCGACGGCCAGCGCGCCCTTAAGGTACTGCATGGATTGCAGGCCGAAGGCGAGGCGTTGCCGATGGTGCTGGGCCTGCTCACCTATGACATTCGTAATCTTTATACACTTGCTCAGGCAAGGCAGAACGGACACAACCCCAGGAACCTGACCCGCAAGCTCGGGCTTTTCCCACCCAAGGATCAGCTGATCCTCAATACGCTGGATCGGCTGCCTTTTTCCCAGATCATGGGTTTGGTCCAGCATGCCCACGATATTGATCGCCTGTTCAAGGGCTTTCCTGCTGACGGCAGACTGACCGACGCCTGGCAGGAAATGGCCCGACTCGTTCTACGTATGGCAGATGCGACCGCATCCTCTCACTGAATCAATCATGACAACCGAAACCAGTAATTCCCAAGATCTTGATACGCAAATGCTGGCCTGTGGCCGGCAAGCCAAAGCCGCCGCCCGCCTGCTGATGCGCGCCGAAGATAAACAGAAATCGGCCGCACTGCTGCATATTGCCCATGTGCTGGAAACCGAGGCAGAACAATTGCAGGCCGAAAACGCGCTGGATCTGCAAAAAGCCCGCGACAATGGTCTGGAGGCGGCCATGCTCGATCGCCTGACGCTTTCGGATAAGGCCCTGGGCCTGATGGCGACCGGTCTGCGCCAGATCGCCGCGTTGGAAGACCCGGTAGGCAGCCGCAGTGAAACCCGGATCAGGCCAAACGGCATGCGGGTCTCGAAAATGCGCATACCGCTGGGGGTTATCGGCATCATCTATGAATCCCGACCCAATGTCACCATCGATGCCGCCGCGCTGTGCCTGAAATCGGGCAACGCCGCCATTTTGCGAGGCGGCAGCGAGGCCTTTCGCTCCAATCAGGCTCTGGGCAAAATCATACAGGCAGGGCTGGCGCACGCCGGTCTGCCTGCACACGCGGTACAAACGATCAACACCACCGATCGCGCCGCTGTCGGCCGGCTTATTACCCTGACCGACTACGTCGATGTCATTATTCCCCGGGGGGGCAAAGGCCTGATCCGGCGCCTGGAAGCAGAGGCAACGGTGCCTATGATCCGCCATCTGGACGGCAACTGTCATGTCTACATCGATCGCGCCGCCGATCTCGCCATGGCCCACGACATCGCCTTTCAGGCCAAGACCTATCGGTACGGCGTATGCGGCGCCATGGAAACGCTACTGGTGCACCAGGATATCGCCGAACAGGTTCTGCCCCGGCTTGCCGCTGCCTACCTGGAAAAAGGCGTGGCGCTTCGCGGCTGTCCCCGTACCCGGCAACTGGTGCCACAGGCTGCTGCAGCCACCGATGAAGATTGGGCAACAGAATACCTGGGCCCCATTCTGGCCATTCGCATTGTCGACTCCATCGATGAGGCCATGACGCATATTGCCACCTGGAGTTCGGGCCATACGGAAGCCATTGTCACCGACAGCGTCTCGGCCGCCAACCGGTTCCAGCGCGAAGTGGATTCCAGCTCCGTTTATGTGAACTTGCCGACCGTTTTTGCCGATGGCTTCGAATACGGACTGGGTGCAGAGATCGGCATTTCGACCAATCGCCTGCACGCGCGCGGCCCTGTCGGCCTGGAAGGCCTGACAACGTATAAATGGGTGCTCGAAGGCAACGGCCAATTGCGCGGGTAAAAATAAAATGCTTTGGATCAAATCCCTTCATATCGTCTTTGTCACCGCCTGGTTCGCCGGACTGTTCTATCTGCCGCGCATTTTTGTCAATCTGGCCCAGCAACCCCAGGATGGTCCGGTCTATCCGGTCCTGCTGGGCATGGCCCGGCGGCTGCTGCGCTTTACCACCATGCTGGCCGTGCCGGCTATCGCTTTCGGGCTGGTGCTCATGCTGTATTACCGAATCGGCCTGGCCAACGGCTGGCTGCATGCGAAATTGCTTTTTGTACTGTTGATTATCGGCTACCATCACGCCTGTTTTCGTATCTACAGAAAATTTGCACAAGGCCGCAACCAGCGCGACCATGTCTTTTATCGCTGGTTCAATGAAATACCGGTATTGCTACTGCTGGCGGTGGTCATTCTTGTGGTCACCAAACCTTTCTGACAGGCTTAGCCATGACCGATGACAATACCCCCCCAAGTCGCAAGAAACTCAGTCTTAGCCGTGCGCCGCGCAAAGCCGACGACAGTGAGGATAGAGACCAAAAGCCGAGAGTAC
This sequence comes from Advenella sp., assembly GCA_035304425.1. Classification (GTDB taxonomy): domain Bacteria; phylum Pseudomonadota; class Gammaproteobacteria; order Burkholderiales; family Burkholderiaceae_B; genus Advenella. Next base: position 7,286 of record DATGQC010000173.1, on the reverse strand, counting down.
GCGCCGGCGCGCGGGCGCGTACGGTAGCGCAGAACCAGTTGCGTTCGGGCCAGGGCAAAGCGACGCCAGCCAAACCCGGACGCCCGTTGCCAGCGGATCGCGCCGTCTCACGCAACAGGACCGATGACGAAACGCGCGAACAGCATAAACCGCGCCGCGCAGCTTCTGATCGCACCGATCGTCCGGCGCGCACGGCACGCCCCAGGCTCGCAGCAGACCAACCCGGCCGCCATCCTGGCGCCCCGCTGACCGGCAACAAAAGCCAGGCCCGGCCGACAGATCGCGCTGCGCATGCGCCCCACGGGTCCGGACAGGCGCGGCCGCGTCCCTCATCGCGCCTGACCGAAACCTTCCGAGTGTTCGCTCCCTGCCCGCAAGGACTGGAAGACATTCTCTGTGAAGAAATGCAGGCGCTGGGCTTTGAGCATGTAGAAAAAGGACGTGCCGGCTGCGCCTTCGATGCCGACTGGGCAGGGATTTTGCGAGCCAACCTGTACTCCCGCCTGGCAACCCGGATTCTGGTGCAGGTGGCGCATGGCCTTGTGCTCAAGGAAGACGACATCTACGAACTGGCTTATGACACGCCTTGGGAGCGCTGGTTTGGCGCTGAACATACCCTGCGGGTCGATACCTCGGCCATCCAGAGCCCCATGAAAAGCCTGATGTTCTGCAATCTGAAGGCAAAGGACGGCATTTGCGACCGTCTGCGCGACCGGGAAGGCGAACGCCCAAGCATCGATACGGTGCGCCCCGACGCCCGGGTACACCTGTTTCTGACCCGGGATTCGGGCACGCTGTACCTTGATACTTCCGGAGAGTCGCTGTTCAAACGTGGCTGGCGCCTGGACAAGGGCGAGGCGCCGCTGCGCGAGAACCTGGCCGCCGGCATTCTGGCGCTCTCGGGCTGGGACCCCTCCCAACCTCTGCTGGATCCCTTTTGCGGCAGTGGAACGATCCTGATCGAGGCCGCCTGGATCGCGCAAGGCGTGCCGCCGGGCATCTCCCGGCCCTTTGGCTTCGAGCGGTTGCGCAATGCCGACGCCCGCCAATGGGCCGCCCTGAAAGAAGATGCCTTCAGCCGCATCGCACCGGAGCTGGAAACGCCGCTATACGGCTGCGATCTGAACCCGCATGCTCTGCAGGCCGCACGCGACAACATGCAGCGCGCCAATCTGGCGCCAGATTCCATTCAGTTTGCCCGGGCCGACGCGCTGGATCTGCAGCCGCCGACCAACAGCGGCTGGCTGGTCACCAATCCCCCTTATGGGGAACGGCTGGACCAGCAGGACGAGGGTTTCTGGCGCGATTGGTCCGCCTGCCTGAAACAGCAATTTGCCGGATGGCAGGTCCACGTGATTTCCAGCGATCTGGAACTGCCCGGAAAATTGCGCCTGAAACCGCGCCGCCGCACGCCACTGTACAATGGGGCGCTTGACTGCCGCCTGTTTTCATTTGAAATGGTCGCCGACAGCTACCGTAAACCCTGATAGCCCACCGCATGAAATCTTCTGCTTCTTCTGACGCGGCGCTGTTGTCGCGCCGTTCCCCCTCCCGCCTGCGCCTGTTCGCCTGCATGATGTACGAAGCCGTGCTCCTGTTCGGCGTCGTCTTCTTTGCCGACTACATTTTCGACACGCTGACGCAAAGCCGCAGCGGCCTGACTCTGCTTGGCGCCCGCCAGGCAGTGCTGTTTGTCGCTATCGGCTTGTACTTTGTGCTCTGCTGGCGCAAACACGGGCAAACACTGCCCATGAAAACCTGGAATATTCGACTCGTGAAGCGGGATGGCACCCGCCCTTCCCTGGGGGCGCTCGTACTGCGCTATGTCCTGTGCTGGCCTATCCCGCTACTGGGCGCCTATCTGGTATACGCCATCTCCAACGCGCTGGGCTGGCCCTCCGTCACGCTGTTCATTGTGTTTACACCGTTTCTCAACTTTGTCTATAGCTGGTTTGACCGGGCGGGCCTGATGTTGCATGACAGGCTGGCCGGCACCCGTCTGGTCGACCTATCGCCGGCGGCGATTCAATGATAGAATCAGAAGTCCACGGGCAGCAGGCAGGATCATTTTTGCACACTCTGCCCTATTTCTTTAGTGCCCCCGATTCTTTACGCCACCTTATGACCGATCATTATTCGTCACTCTATAAATCATTTGAATGGCTGGTTCCCTCGGTATTCAATATAGCGGATGCCTGCTGCCACCGGTGGGCCTCCAGCCCGCACGAAGCACGCCAGGTCGCCATTTATTTTGAAGATCAGGTAGGGCAGCTGACCCTACTGACTTACGGGCAACTGTCCGAAAAGGTCAATAAGCTGGCCAACGGCTTTATCCGCATGGGCGTGCAGCCGCAGGACCGCGTAGCGGTCGCCCTGCAGCATTCGGCTGAAAGCGCCATCACCCAGTTGGCCGTCCTCACTGTGGGCGCAATTGTCGTGCCCCTGACGGCCTCCCTGAGTAGCGCCGAATACGCCGAGCGGCTGCATGATTCGCAGGCGCGCGTCGCCGTGGTCGACAAACATTCCATTGCCGCCCTTATTTCTGCGGTTGACAACCATTCGCCAGTCAAACAGATCATCGGCATCCATACCGATGACGACCGGATCATTTCATGGCGTACGCTGCTGGCGCGTCAACCATCCACCTTCACCCCCCATGTGGTCAGCGCCGCCACGCCAGCAATTCTGGTTTACCCCGCCACAGTGGAAAACGAACCGTTGCGTGGCGTGCTTCTTGATCACAGCTCACTGATCGGCACCCTGCCGGGCTTTGTCGCGTCCCAGAACTGGTTTCCGAAAACAAACGATATTTTCTGGACCTCATACGATTGGAACAGCCCCAACGGCTTGCTCAATGCCCTGCTGCCCACGCTGTATTTCGGCAAGTCCATTGTCGGCTGCCCGGCCGGACGCACCATTCCGCGACTGTTTACGCTGCTCGAGCACTACCAGATTACCAATATTCATGCGTCCGGCCAGGATTTGCGCCGGATCCGCGCGTACCCGGACGCGCTGGAAGAATTCGAACTGGCCATCCGCAGCATCAGTTGCCTGGACACCGACTACGATCCCTCGCTGGGCCAATGGGCCAAACAGCGCTTTAACGTGGATATCAATGTGGTCGCCGCGCCGCTGGGCTTTGGCTATATTATCGGTGAAAGCCAGGAAAAGTGGTCGCCTCGCCAGGGCAGCATGGGCCGGGTTTATCCGGGCCACCGGATCACTGTTATTGATCAGGCTGGCAAGCCGCTGAAAGTGGGGCAGAAAGGTTTCATCGCGGTCAACAGAACAGACCAGAACGACTACCCCGATCCGGCGGTTGCCTTGCATTACTGGTCCGGCGCCCAGATCCATCCGCTGCAGGCCGAGCCACAAGAGTGGATTCCCACCGCCATTCGCGGCCATATTGACAAAGATGGCTACGTCTGGCGCGATGCCGTGACCGACACCGATACCGATAGCGTAACCAGCTAGGAAAAGGAGAAACATTCATCATGGCTGTGTATCAGATCGATGACCTGGCGCCGAACATCGACCCCACCGCTTTTGTCTTTGACAGCGCAACGGTCATTGGCAACGTGACCCTGGAAAAAAATGTCAGCGTATGGGCCAATGTAGCCATTCGCGGCGACAACGCCCCTATCCTGATCCAGGAAGGCAGCAACGTCCAGGAGGGCAGCGTACTGCATGTAGACGAAGGCGTTCCGCTGACCATTGAAAAGAACGTCACCGTGGGTCATCAGGCAATGCTGCATGGCTGCACCATTGGCGAAGGCTCTCTTATCGGCATGCAGGCCATTGTGCTGAACAACGCAAGCATTGGCAAAAACTGCATTATCGGCGCCGGCGCCATCGTGACCGAAGGCAAAGTCATCCCGGACGGCTCGCTCGTTATTGGTGTCGGCAAAATTGCGCGCACGCTAAGCGATGACGAAATCGCCAATATTCACAAAAATACAGCTCATTACGTTTGGCAGGGGCAGCGCTATCGCAGCGGCCTGAAACGCCTGACGTAAATCCGGCCCTGCGCCACCCCGCCATGACGACTGACCAATTACAGAAATACCTGCTAGACGATCGCAGCACCCGTATCCAGACCGTCGATCTGACCGAAACCTGGCACACCGGCCTGGCGCATCAGAGCTACCCGCCGGTCGTTCGCGACCTGCTCGGAGAACTATGCGCAGCCTCGGTACTGCTTGCCTCGAATATTAAATTCGATGGTTCGCTGGTATTGCAACTGCAGGGAGACGGGCCACTGGCCCTGATCGTGGTTGAATGCCAATCCGATCTGAGCCTGCGCGCCACCGTACAGTTGCGTCAGGAGTTCGTGGTGCCGGACAATGCCACTTTCCAGTCTTTGCTCAACGGCAATGGCAATGGGCGGTTTATTGTCATCCTGGATCCGGCAGACCGGCAGGAAGGCCAGCAACCTTATCAGGGTGTAGTGCCCATGGAAGGCGATTCAGTCGCCAGGGTCCTTGAGCATTATATGAAACAGTCGGAACAGCTCGATACGCACATTTGGCTGGCCGCCAACGCGCAACGCGCTGCTGGTCTGCTGCTGCAGCGACTACCCGACCACGGCGGCACTGCCGAAGATACAGAGGCGCACCACGAATCATGGCAGCGCGCGCGTATTCTGGCGCAGACCCTGACAACACAGGAAATGCTCAGCGAATCTCCTGAAACACTGATTCACCGCCTGTTCTGGGAAGAACCCCTGCTCACCTTCGAGCCGCAAGCGGTACGCTGGTTTTGCCCGTGCACACGTGAGCGCGTCGGCAATATGCTTAAAATGCTTGGACGAGCCGAAGTCGAGAGCATTCTGAGTGAACAGGAAAAGGTCGATATCGCCTGCAATTTCTGCGGCAAACCCTATACCTTCGACGCGGTCGATTGCGCCCGCCTGTTTATAGACGGCCAGTCGCCCGAAGACCCGACCGAACCCACTGCACATTAAGCGCGAACGCAACGGGCAGCCATGGCGACTGCCCTGGCTTGTGATACATGAAACGCAGCTGCGCGGGCGGCGCCCTTCACAGATTTCATCCAGTCGCCTGCTTCATTTACCGCCACACACGGTTGTGGCAAAGCTGGGCCCTGCCACCCCCACCCGCGGCGCCCGGCAACCACAACGCATACTTATCCAGCGTTGAAATCCACACTATACATTTGCCTTCGTTTTGCGCACACTGCGGGAATGCAATACACTTTCCCGTTCTCGCCTTTCTGGTTCTACGCTCGCTGCCGCGCTCGTGCAAAACGCAGCCGGCCGGGCAGCCCTCACCCGCCAGCAACCGCTGCCTCGCCCGCAGGCCAGCATGGTTTTGCGATGGTCGAATTTCTTGTCGTCGCCCTGCCTCTGCTGTTTGCGGCCACGGCCAGCTACGAAGCCTCGCGCTGGTATATGGCGCGGGAGGCCGTCAATCTGGCATTGCTGGAGGCCGGTCGTGCCGGCAGTGTAAGCCACGCCAGGCCGCAAGCCATCGAAAATGCATTCCTGGCTGCGTTGACCCCGCTGTACGCGCCAGCAGGCGCCTTTCGCAGCCCGCGCGAACGAATGCGCCACCAGCAGACACGATTCGAGCAAGACAGTGGCCAGCTTGCATGGGAAATCGCCATTGTTCATCCCAACACGGCCGAATTTGCCGACTTCATGCAAAAGGACCTTCCCATCGCCGTGAAAACAGGCAATCCGGCCATCAATAACAATTATCAGCATCGACAACATCAACAATATCCCCGTGGTCCGGTGTCGGGCAGCACGATCTATGATGCCAACACCCTGCAACTGCAGGCACGCTATTTGTATGTGCCGGTGGTACCCGGCATGCGACCGCTATTGCGCACCATATTTGGCGCAATCAGCGCGGCCGGATCGCCGCAGGCCAGCCATGGCGCCCTGCCAATAAGCGCCGCGATCACGATTGAAATGCAATCACATCCGGTGTTATGGCAATCTGAAGAAACCGCCCATGTCCGCTACGGGCACCGCAATGCGCTTGCCCGCTCATCGGAACCGCTACGCGCGCCCGCCACGAATACTGCCAGCAGTCGCGGCAACGCCACGGGAGGCATTCCTTCCCAGCCTGCAATGCCTCACACAACCCGCCCAGATAGCAAACCCGCCTCACAAACCAGAAAGGAGAAGGTTGCGACGCATGGCCGGCAACCGCCGTAACACTGACAAATAATGAGGCCTCTGAAAACGCGCTACCTGCCGCGGCGGCTTGCCAGCCTTAAGCGCGGCCGGTCCGTGCGCAGCGCAGTCGGCAGGCAAGATCAAGTTTGCGATGGTCATGAGCGGATTCTGACGCGGTCTGGTTCTGATTCGATCGGATCATTACCGGGCCCTGGTCCCGATTGAGTCTGGCTTTTACTCGGGACACCCGCCGGCGAGGTTTACAAAGAGACTATTGCTGAGTGGGTTTTGAAGACCTGGCGGGCTTGCCGCTATCGGGCTTTGTCTTCGTATTGCCGCCAGCTGTCGCTTTTGCCTGGGCTTTACCCGCGGCCTGCGGCCTGGCTACGGCAGCGGGAGCCGTCTTGCTCCGGGGTGCTCCCGGCACCTCATAGCTCACCGGCACGTCCGGCTGCGGCTCGTTCGGCGTCAGGATCTGCACATACGTTTCATCTTTATTGATCATGCGCATTTCAATACGGGCGCGATCTTCAAGCGCATCGGTACCGGTTTTCAGATCATGGACTTCCGCATCCATTGCATTATTGCGAGCGAGCAACGCCTTGTTCTTCTCTTCCTGGGCTTCCAGTTGCTGCTTGAGCACTGTCACGCGCGCCCACCCCTCTTCCCCCCACCACAGTGGATATTGTATGGCGACACAGGCAACCATCAGGGCAAGGTATAGTAAGCGCATGACAAATGCTCAATACTCGCGCCGCAGCGCTTAACGGATGTTGTAAAACGCATCCAGACCCGGGAAGCGGGCCACTTCAGCCAGTTCTTCCTCTATACGCAGCAACTGATTGTACTTGGCCATACGGTCTGAACGAGACAGGGAGCCGGTCTTGATCTGCATCGCATTGGTAGCCACGGCAATATCGGCAATGGTGGAGTCTTCGGTTTCGCCGGAGCGGTGTGAAATGACCGCCGTGTAACCCGCGCGCTTGGCCATTTCAATGGCGGCGAACGTTTCTGTCAGAGTGCCAATCTGATTGATCTTGATCAGAATGGAATTGGCAACGCCTTTCTGGATGCCTTCCTTCAGAATTTTCGTATTGGTAACAAACAGATCGTCGCCCACCAGCTGCACTTTCTTGCCCAG
>DATGQC010000172.1:0-3189 GCA_035304425.1 Advenella sp. | reverse complement strand
AATCACACTTTATTGCCAGCATGACGCTTCATGCTGCCCCGGGTCGCGCGGCTGACGTTATTATCAATAGGAACGTTGATGCAAAGGAATACAGATCATGGATGAACAAGTTCTGGGAGCGATGCAAAAGTGGCCCAATGTGCCGGCAGTCTATGGCTGGCTCTCGCTTAATGCCCAGGGCGACTGGCTGCTGCATACCCAAGGTGGCGCACGCGAAGGCCAAAGCGGCGAGAAAATCGCCAATGAACAGATCCGCCATTTCATGAATCGCAACTATGCGGTAAATGAGGCCGGCGAATGGTTCTTCCAGAACGGTCCGCAGCGGGTGTTTGTCGATCTTGCCTGCGCGCCCTATATCGTACGCCTGGCCGATGATATGCAAACGCTCCTTACCCATAACGAATTGCCCGTCACGCGGATCAGCCAATGGTTGCTGGACGCAGAAGGCCGGCTATATATGCAGACCGAACACGGCGCGGCAATGCTGGCAGGGCGTGACATGGGCCAGTTGAGCACCCGCCTGCAGGTCATGCCCGCAACAACCGGCACGCCCGCGGCAGCAACACCGCTTGACCAGAGCCATTTGCAAACACTGCAAGACGGGGGCATCTTGCAGGTGTCGCTGGATGGCGCAAGCGATTGGACCGCGCCGATGCAATGGCTGGAAAACGCGCTCATTCCGGGCAGACTGGGCTTTGTTCGTGAGCCGGCAGCCAGCTGATGCTTTTTGCCAATAACCGGGCATTATTGTTTACACTATGCCTGAATTCATCGCAACAGAAAAAAACACCATGACGTTACCCAGCGCTTTGCAATATTTCCCTGCCCCCACGACACAGGCGTTCTGCAGCCAGTGTGGCAATCCGCTATCGCGTCTGGTTCCACCCGATGACAACCGTGAACGCGACGTCTGCAATCACTGCGGCGCCGTGCATTATCGCAACCCGTTGATTGTGGTCGGCACCGTTCCGGTCTGGAACGATCAGATTTTGCTGTGCCGGCGGGCCATTGAACCACGCTACGACACCTGGACCCTGCCGGCGGGTTTTATGGAACTGTCGGAAACGACCAGCCAGGGCGCCTTGCGCGAGACCGACGAAGAAGCCGGTGCAGATATCAGGCTAGGCCAGCTGTTCACTGTCCTGGACGTGCCGCGCGTCAACCAGGTGCATATGTATTTCCTGGCAACGGTCACAAGCGAACGCCTGAACCCCGGGCCCGAATCGCTGGAAGCCAGATTCTTCAATCTGGATGAAATACCGTGGGATGAACTGTCGTTTCGCACCGTTTCCCATACGTTGAGGGCCTATCTGACGGATCGGGCCAGCGGCGTATTTACGACGCATTATCACAGCATCGAATAAGCCGTCGCTCCGGGGTTCTTCGCCACCATGATTACACTGCCATGTCTTGACAACGGCGAGCCGTTTCCTCCGGCCTGCCAGGCATTGAAAGAACCGGATGGCCTGCTGGCGTTTGGCGGCGATCTGTCGGCATCGCGGCTGTTGCAAGCCTACCGACTCGGTATTTTCCCCTGGTACTCGGTTGATCAGCCGATACTGTGGTGGTCTCCTTCGGCACGCATGGTGCTGCAATGCGATACCTTCAAGGTATCTCCCAGCCTGGGCAAGCTGCTCAAACGCGTTGCCCGAAACGAGCGCCTGCAAGAGGCCGCCGTCAGGGTAACAACCGACATGTGCTTTGAGGCAGTGATGCGCGCCTGCGCTGCGCCGCGCAACAAACAGGCAGGCACCTGGATCACAGATGAAATGATCTCTGCCTACACGGAACTGCACCGCCAGGGCTACGCTCATTCGATTGAGACCTGGCTGGACGGACGACTGGCCGGGGGGCTGTACGGCATTGGCATCGGACGTATGTTTTATGGGGAATCGATGTTTTCCACCAGCAGCAACACCTCCAAAATCGCCCTGGCCTGGCTGGTGCGCTTTCTCAAGGCCAATCAGGTAAGCTGGATCGACTGCCAGCAGGATACGCCTCATCTGGCCAGTATGGGCGCGCGTCCCCTGCCCCGCCCTGCGTTTCTGCGCCATGTCTCTGAAGCGGTCAGCCAACCGGCCCTGCGCTGGCCTTCCGGCCAGATGCTGGGTGATGGAACTATCGTTCCCCCGATGTGAGCAAATACAATTTTAAGGTATAGTTGGCGAAAACGCCCCACAGCCGGTAACCAGCCATGAGCGATATCCACGATCCGTCCTTCAATGTCCTGCAGTTTTATCTGACCGCGCCCTATGCCTGTAGCTATCTGGACGGAAAAATGGCGCGCTCACAGGTTGTCGTGCCCGGGCACCTGATCCGCCCGCCGGTTTATGCCCAATTGCTGCGAAATGGCTTTCGACGCAGTGGTCTGTTTACCTACCGGCCCCGCTGTGACCAATGCCGCGCCTGTATTTCAGTCAGAATAAATTGCGCGCAGTTCGCACCCACCCGCACCCAGCGCCGGATCCTGAAACGCCATGGCAATTTGCGGGCGAGCATTCGCGCCCTGGAATGGGACGAAAGCCACTTTGACCTGTACAAGAAATATCAGGCCTCGCGTCATGCAGGCGGCGGCATGGACGACGACAGCGCCGAACAATATGAAGAATTTCTGCTGACCAGCCGCATCGACTCGCAGCTGGTCGCATTCCATGACGAGGATCAGGTGCTCAGAATGGTGTCCATCATCGATGTAAGCGATGACGGGTTATCCTCCGTATACACGTTTTACGATCCCGATTATGCTGGCAGCCTGGGTACGTATGGTATTTTGTGGCAGATCGGTCATTGTAACGACCGTGGCCTGCCATGGTTGTACCTGGGCTATTGGATCGCTCAAAGTCGTAAAATGGCGTACAAAATCAATTTCCGGCCTATCGAGCTTTATATTAACCACCGATGGATCGACAGCGCGAACATTGACCTGTCTGAACTATCTACTTTCTGATCTGCCATGTCACTTGCCTATCGCCTTTACCCGCTGATTCGTCCGGTCCTGTTTTCCATGGATCCTGAACGGGCGCATGAACGCACCCTGGAAGGCTTGAACCGATTGCATCAATGGGGCCTGCTCAAAAAGATACTGGATGCCAAACCAGGCGCGCCTTTGCGCCTGCTGGGTCTGGATTTACCCAACCCGGTCGGACTGGCTGCCGGACTGGATAAAAACGGCGCCTACATTGACGCGCT
>DATGQC010000171.1:0-3731 GCA_035304425.1 Advenella sp. | reverse complement strand
TGTACATCCAGCCGGCCCTGCAATTGGTGCTGCATCGCATGCCGGCGACCATGGAACTGGCCATGGCCGCGCTGATTATAGCGATTGTGGTAGGTGTGCCGCTGGGGCTGGTGGCCGGACTCTATTCAGAGAGTATTGCGTCGCGCACGATCATGACCGGCAGTATTCTGGGCTTTTCCTTGCCGACTTTCTGGGTCGGGCTGGTCCTGATCATGGCGTTCAGCGTCAGCCTGGGATGGCTGCCCTCTTCAGGTAGAGGACAAACCGTGACGCTGTTTGGGTATCAATGGTCGTTTCTGACGCTTGATGGCCTCAGGCATATGTTATTGCCGGCGATCAATCTGGCCCTGTTCAAAGTATCCCTGGTGATCAGGCTCACCTATGCCGGCGTGCAGGAAGTGCTGCCACTGGACTATATCCGTTTTGCCCGTGCCAAGGGTCTGAGCAATCTGCGGGTGATCGGTGTACATGTGCTGCGTAATATCATGATTCCCCTGGTGACCGTACTGGGGCTGGAGTTTGGTGCGACCATCGCGGGCGCCGTGGTGACCGAAAGCATCTTCTCCTGGCCGGGTGCGGGCAAACTCATTCTGGACAGCATCAACGGCCTGGATAGACCGGTTATTCTGGCCTATCTGGTGATTATTGTCTGTGTGTTCGTGACGATCAATTTACTGGTGGATATTGCCTATCGCTTGCTTGATCCGCGCGTTCGGCTGGAGGGCGCGCGATGAGCCAACCCGTGACCGAGTCTGCCGTGCAAGCGGTGATTGCCGCACCCAAGCCTTCATTGTTTCGCGAAAGGCTGGCCGATTTTTTCTCCTCAAAGCGTGCCGTGATTGGCTTTGCGCTGCTGTTGCTGCTGGCTTTCGGTTCGGTGTTCGCACACTGGCTGACGCCGCAGAATCCTTATGATCTGATGCAACTGGATATCCTGGATTCGCGCCTGCCGCCGGGCAGCGCCAATGGCGCCGGCACCTATAATTATTGGCTGGGCACAGATGGACAAGGCAGGGACCTGCTGTCCGCCATTTTGTACGGCCTGCGTATCAGTCTGACCGTCGGCGTCGGTTCCGCGCTCATTGCGAGCATAGTGGGGACCATGCTGGGCGTGCTGTCGGCTTACGCCGGCGGCCGTGTCGACAGCTTCCTCATGCGCACGGTCGATCTGATGCTGTCGTTCCCGTCGATCTTGATTGCGATGATGATTCTGGCGTATCTGGGCAAAGGTATCGGTAATGTGATATTGACGCTTGTGATACTGGAATGGGCTTATTACGCGCGCACCGCCAGGGGCCAGGCACTAGCAGAACGACAAAAGGAATATGTAGAGGCGGCAAAAAGCCTGAATATTCCCCAATGGCGGATTATGTTGCGGCACATACTGCCCAATTGCCTGCCGCCTTTGATTGTGATCGGCACCTTGCAGGTTGCGCGTGCGATTACATTGGAGGCAACCATGAGTTTCCTGGGGCTGGGCGTGCCCGTGACAGAACCTTCATTGGGATTATTAATTGCCAACGGCTATCAATACATGCTTTCGGGGCAGTACTGGATCAGCCTGTTTCCAGGCGTAGCGCTGCTGATTACCATTGTGGCGCTGAATCTGGTGGGCGATCGCCTGCGGGAAATTTTCAATCCGCGGAGACAGCGATGAGTACCATGCCTTTGCTGCAAGTGCGTGATCTGCGCACGCATTTCATGAGCCGGGCGGGCCAGGTGCCGGCGGTGGACGGCGTATCGCTGCAATTGGAATCCGGGCGTATTCTGGGGCTGGTCGGTGAATCCGGATCAGGCAAATCTGTTACGGGCTTTTCCATCATGGGTCTGGTGGACGAGCCGGGCCGTATTGTTGGCGGGCAGATTCTGTTCAAGGGGCAGGATTTGCTGCGTCTGCCGCAACAGCAACTGCGGCGCCTGCGCGGTAACCGCATTTCCATGATTTTCCGGGATCCAATGATGACATTGAATCCGGTGCTGCGGGTAGATACGCAAATGATCGAGACCCTGCGCGCGCACGAAAAAATAAGTCGCAGACAAGCCTGGGAACGGTCGCGCGACATGCTGGGCCTGATGGGGATTCCCAGTCCTGAAGCGCGTCTGTCGGCATACCCGCATCAACTGTCGGGCGGCATGCGCCAGCGCGTGGCCATTGCCATTGCGCTGTTGCTGCGCCCCGACTTGATTATTGCCGATGAACCGACGACGGCGCTGGATGTCACGATTCAATCGCAGATTTTGTCGGAAATACAGAAACTGTCGGCACGCTATGGCACAGCCCTGATCTGGATTACCCATGATCTTTCGGTGGTCGCCGGACTCGCTGACGATTTGCATGTGATGTATGCCGGAAAAATTGTGGAAGCCGGTACGGTAGATCAGGTGCTGGACAACCCGCAGCATCCATACACCCAGGGCCTGATCCAGAGCCTGCCCGCCAATAATGTAAGAGGGCAGCCGTTGCGACAAATCGCCGGCATGACGCCCAATCTGCTGTCATTGCCCGCCGGCTGTGCGTTCGCGTCGCGTTGCCCGCGACGCACCGCAGTCTGCGATACGATGCCGGCGCTGGATGAACTGGCGGCCGGTCATCGGGTGCGTTGCTATCATCCGGGCGTGGTTCCCGAAACGGAAGTGGCTCTATGACAGATGCAATAAAAGTGCCGCTGATGCGGGTCAGCCATGTGTCAAAAACCTTTGGCCACGTCAGTGACGGGGTGCTGGATCCCTGGCTGCAAAAGCTCCGGCTGACGCGTCCTTCGGCGCTGACGCGCGCAGTGGATGATGTCAGCCTGGATATCGCCAAAGGCGAAGTGGTGGGTCTTGTCGGCGAATCCGGCTGCGGCAAGTCAACACTGGGCCGGATGGTGGCCGGCATTATGGAGCCGACAGCCGGTCAGGTGCTGGTCAATGGTCAGGACCTGAAAACCCTGCCCAGGCACGAGGCCGAGGCTGCCCGTCTGAAAATCCAGATGATTTTCCAGGACCCCTATGCCAGCCTGAACCCGCGCATGCGTGTACGCGATATTGTGGGAGAGTCCCCGCGACTGCATAACATGGTATCGGCGCGCGACCTGGATCGGTATGTATCCGAGCAACTGGAGCGCGCCGGCTTGTCGGCCAGCCTGCGCAACCGTTTCCCGCATCAGTTCAGCGGCGGGCAGCGTCAGCGCATCGGTATTGCACGGGCATTGGCGGTGGCGCCCGATATGCTGGTTTGTGACGAAGCCGTTGCCGCTCTGGATGTATCGATCCAGGCGCAGATTCTGAATCTGTTCATGCAACTGCGCGCGCAATTGGGCCTGACGTATCTGTTTATCAGCCATGACCTGGGGGTGGTGGAGCACTTGTCCGATCGCGTGGTGATCATGTACCTGGGCCGTATCGTAGAACAGGCGCCCGTCGCAGAGATTTTCAGCAGGCCCAATCATCCCTATACCCAGGCTCTGCTGGCCGAAATCCCGAAAATGCGGGATCGCAAGAAAGTGTTTTCGATTATCAAGGGTGAAATACCCAGCCCGCTTAATCCGCCAGCGGGCTGTCATTTTCATCCACGCTGTCCGCATGCCATGCCTCGTTGCCGTGCCGAAGTGCCGTTGCTCAAAGCAGTAGCAGGCGGGCATTTGAGTGCCTGCCACTTGAATGACCAAACCTGAGTGGGCGTCAGGGATTAACTGCCCGATTTCGATTGTATTGATTATATTGATTAAGTAGCAGCAACCTTTTAAAGG
>DATGQC010000170.1:0-3491 GCA_035304425.1 Advenella sp. | reverse complement strand
TGGCGCTGTTTCTTTTCCAGTGCCGCCAGCGCCGCCTGCAAAATATCGGCAGGCGCCGCCTTGTAATGGCCTTTGCCCTTGCGGTGAAAGTAGGCCGGCGCGCTATGCAGACGCAACAGAATTGCCGTCTTCTCGGTAATGGACGGTTCGTGTCCAACATACTCGCGGGCCAGATCCTGGGCTGAAAATTCCTCTGGCGCTGCGCATTCCCACAAAAATTGCAGCTCGATCTCTTCGCTCATCGCCCGTGCCTGTTCGAGCATGGCTTGTGGTTCGATGCCATCGAAGGTAAAGATGACTGCGTTGCGTTTGATTTTGCTGCGTTTGCCGCTGGCCGACTCGACCTGCAGCGTCGAATCGGCTTCGGAATGAATTTTTTCAGCCTTGAAGCTGCCGTCGTCTTCAAAAACCACGTACATGAATAAGAGTTCCTACTTGGAGGCGGTGAAATCGAGAATGGCGGGAAGGTAACGTTCAAACATGGAAAATGCGTGATCCCCTCCCTGTATGAGTGTGAGGCGCGCACCGTCGTAGCGGTGGGTCATTTCCTGCCAGTCCAGCACCTCGTCGCCGGTGCAGGCCAGCAGATAATAACGCTGCATGTTGGTCAGAACGGGCCGGAACAGACCGGCCAGCGCCCGCACGGACGCCGCCGTGAATGCAAAAGGCGCATCACTGTGAAATTTGGTGGTGTGACCCAGCTGGGTGGATAGGTCGCGTACCGCGTATATGGCCGGATTGATCAGGATCGCCTTGCAATTTAATTCCTCTTTGAGCCAGGTGGCGTAGTAGCCGCCAAGCGAAGAGCCGATCACTGTCAGGTCTTGCAGATTGCCGGATGGGCACAGCTGCTTTGCATGGCTCATGGCCAGCGCAATGGCGGCTTGCGGATCGTCCGGCAGATCGGGCGCGGCCAGTTCATGGGCGCGACCGGCGGCGGTCATCGCTTGCTGCAATTGCTGCGATTTGGCAGACAGAGAGGACGACCGAAAGCCGTGCAAATAGAGAATCATGAGACCGCTTGCGTTGCTGTCTGTTGCAGGGCCTGCAGCAGTTTTTCGTGAATGCCGCCGAAACCGCCATTGCTCATGACCAGTATCACGTCATCGGGTTGCGCCTGCCGGCTGACATCCTGCACCAGCTGGTCCAGATCATGATAGCCCTGGGCGGGGACGGCGCTGTTGCCGAACACTTCTGCCGGATCCCAGCCCAGCGCATGTTTGCCGGTTTTGGCGCCGAAACAGTAAATGCGGTCGGCCTGAGCCAGCGCCTGCGGCAACCTTGCCGCCATCGTGCCCAGCTTCATGGTATTGGAACGGGGTTCGAGTATGGCAAGAATGCGTCGCGATCCAATCTGCTTGCGCAAACCGTCCAGGGTTGTCTGAATGGCGGTGGGGTGGTGGGCAAAATCGTCAAAAACCTGAATCCCATTGACGGCGCCGCGCAGTTCCATGCGCCGGCGGATGCCGGAAAACCGCGATAGCGCTGCAATGGCCGCAGCCGCCGGCACATTCACATGGCTGGCGGCAGCGATGGCAGACAAGGCATTATTGGCGTTGTGTGCTCCCGTGAGCGACCAGTTAATCTGTCCTTGCGGGTGGCCGTCATACAGAACGGTAAACCTGCCCATGTCGGCCTGATCCGCTTCAAAGGTCCAGCGTCCGCCGGGACCGAATTGATCCTGCTGTGACCAGCAGCCACGTTGCATTACGCGCGCGAGCGCTTCGTCCTGCGGCGGGTAGATAATGCGGCCGCTTTGCGGTACGGTCCGGACTAAATGATGAAATTGCGTTTCGATGGCGGCAAGATCGGGGAAGATATCGGCGTGATCGTACTCAAGATTATTCAGGATTGCCGTGCGGGCATGATAGTGCACAAACTTTGAACGCTTGTCGAAAAAAGCCGTATCGTATTCGTCGGCTTCGATGACAAAATAGCGTTGCGCCTGGTCGTAACGTGCCGAAATGCCTAAATTGGTGGCAATGCCCCCAATCAGAAAGTTGGGTTGCAGCCCGGCATCCTGCAGGATCCAGGCCAGCATGGAACTCGTGGTTGTTTTACCATGTGTGCCTGCTACGGCAAGCACATGCTGGTGCTGCAAAACATGATCGCCCAACCATTGGGGGCCGGACACATAGGGCAGGCCCTGGTCAAGAATGGCCTCCATCAGGGGGTTGCCACGCGTGACAACGTTGCCAATCACAAAAAGATCGGGCTTGAGGCTTGTCTGGGCGGCATCGAAGCCTTCGATCAGGTCGATGCCTTGTTCCTGCAACTGTGTACTCATGGGAGGGTACACGCCGCTATCGCAGCCCGTGACCTGATGCCCGGCCGCACGCGCAATAAGGGCCAGACCGCCCATAAAAGTGCCGCAAATGCCCAAGATATGTAAATGCATAAATTTCTCCTGAGCGGTATTTTAAGCGGAATCCGTCACATCGCGGCAATTGCGCCGCTCAGTAGGTAGAATTAGCAATACGTATGTTATATAGCCGTGGTAGCGGGAGGCCGTGTTTCAGGCGCCGGATCAGCCGTCAGCCCTGTTCCTGCCCGGTGGCGATGTTATTTTCATACAACGTTTAAAACATGATGGGTAATATCAGGATGAATCGTAGGCAATTCGTTGGGGCAGGCGTGGTTCTGCCTTTTTTGTTCATGGCCGGACCCGTTCGGGCGAGGGCGAAACTGAATGAAGATGTGTCTGTCGTGGAGGCGGCGGCTCTTGATGAGCTGCTCGGCCTGTCTTTGCCCGACCTGGCGGGGACGGCGTTCGCCCTGCGGGACATCGTGGACGGCCAACTGACCATTGTCAACTTCTGGGCCTCATGGTGCGCCCCCTGCGTGCGGGAAATGCCCGCACTGGACGCGCTCCATAAAGAGCAGCCATCGGTCAATGTCGTGGGCATCGGACTTGATACCGTTGCCAATATTGAGGCATTTGCACGTAAAACGCCGGTATCTTACCCCTTACTGACGGCAGGTGCGGGGAAAATCAGTCTGATGCGCAAGCTGGGGAACCCCAAGGGCGGGCTGCCCTATACGCTGGTGCTCGATGGCAAGGCCAGACCCCTGGCCACAATCCTGGGCGAAATAGACATGGATGAACTGACCGCGTTTGCGCGCAGGCTGGCCTGAGGCGGCGCCAGACGGGCGGAATGGTAGATTTTAATAGACAAAAGCATGAAATTGCCGTTAAATACGAGTTTATTTGCTTATAGACTGGCGCTCAATGACGCAAAAGGTATTGGTTCTTAATGGTCCTAATCTGAATCTGCTGGGTACGCGCGAACCGGATGTCTACGGTCGGCAGACGCTGCAGGACATTCATGACGCATTGATGCTTGCCGCAAGCGAAGCCGGCGTGCAATGCGAATGTTTCCAGAGCAACCATGAGGGCGAGCTGGTCGAAAAAATCCAGTCCGCGCGTAACAATACCGCGTTCATCGTCATCAATGCCGCAGCGTACACCCATACCAGTGTCGCCTTGCGCG
>DATGQC010000169.1:0-7972 GCA_035304425.1 Advenella sp. | reverse complement strand
TTGAGCGTGCCCTGACTGTGTCTTTGCCTGAGTCATCCCAGGCTGCAGACGCTGTGCAGCCCTATACGTGGCGCCTGGAAGGCCTGGGAAACCGGCGCTGGCATGGCCGATCGGCCATGATCGGCGAGCACTGGATGATGGCGGTTGTGTGGCCCGCTCAGGATGTTTCGATACCCGTCAGGATGCTTGTGCGACAGGCGACGCCGGGCGACGCGCGAGTCCTGCCGCTTGAGCATTCTGTGGTTTTTGGCATCTGACCACAGCCCGGGCCTGATGGCACCGTGCCGAGGACAGGACTTCACGGGCGCCAGGCCAGGGACACGTGTCGGCTGGCCTGGTCCGGTGTGGCGGTGGCCGTCGTCAATCCTGTCTGCGGAATATCAGCGACGTATTGATGCCGCCAAAGGCAAAATTATTATTCATCACATATTCGGTATCAATGTAACGCCAGTCATGTTGCAGATAGTCCAGTTGCGCGCAGCGTGGGTCCACATTGTCCAGATTCAGGGTAGGCACGAATGCGCGGTCGTGCATCATGGCAATGGAAAACCAGGATTCCAGCGCACCGCAAGCGCCAAGGGTATGCCCCAGGAAACTTTTTTGCGAACTGATGGCTGCGCGTTCGCCGAACAATGTTGCCGTGGCATGTGATTCAGCGATATCGCCCTGTTCGGTTGCCGTGCCATGTCCATTGATATAACCGATCTGTTCAGCGTGTATGCCTGCATCTTCAATGGCAAGTGTCATGGCCCGGTGCATGGTGTCGGCCTGGGGACGGGTGATGTGGGCGCCATCCGAATTGCTGCCGAACCCAACGATCTCTGCATATATGCGCGCGCCTCGCGCCAGGGCGTGATCGCGCTCTTCCAGGACGAACATGCACGCGCCTTCGCCGATCACCAGCCCATCGCGATCGCGGTCATAGGGGCGTGGCGAAGTATGTGGTGCGGTGTTGCGCTGACTGGTCGCATACAGAGAATCGAAGACATAGGCTTCGCTGGGGCACAGTTGTTCACCTCCGCCGCCAAGCATCAACGGAATCAACCCATATTTGATGGCTTCGTAAGCATAACCAATTCCCTGGCTGCCTGAGGTGCAGGCGCTGGAGGTGGGGATGACGCGCCCTTTAAGGCCAAAGAAAATGCCTATATTGGCTGCCGTGGTGTGCGGCATCATGCGAACATAGGTGTTGGCATTGACCCCGTGCGATTCGCCATGCATGAGCAGGGCTGCCAGGGCCTTTACGTCTTCGGTGCTGCCTGTGGACGAGCCGCAGGCCACACCCATGGCGCCGGACTGGATGAGCGGATCGCCCAGCAGGCAGGCATCGCCTAGCGCGCGTTCGGCGGCGTCCACACACAGCTGCGACACCTTGCCCAGGCTGCGCAGCTGCTTGCGCTGCCAGTGCGAAGGGCAACGATAGTCGACAATGGGGGCGGCCAGGCGGGTGTTCAGTTCGGTATAGCGATCCCATTCGGGCATCGTGCACACGGCGCTGCGTTTTTCCGTAAAGGCCTGCCGGATCTGCGCCCAGTTGTGGCCCAGCGCGGTAATGCCACCCATGCCCGTTACAACCACACGTTTCATTAGCACAATCCCCCGTTGACCGAAAGCACCTGGCGGGTAATGTAGCCGGCTTTTTCGGACATCAGGAATGTGACGGCGGCGGCCACTTCTTCGGGATTGCCGGCGCGCTGGGCCGGAATCATTTTGAGGATTTCGTCCACGGGCACCTGCTGGTCAAGCATATCTGTGTCGATCAGGCCGGGCGCCACGCAATTGACGGTAATGCGACGTTTGGCCAGTTCCACGGCCAGCGCCTTGGCGGCGCCGATCAGACCGGCCTTGGAGGCGCTGTAGTTGACCTGTCCGCGGTTGCCGATAAGCCCGGATACCGATGCCATGCAGACGATGCGGCCAGGCTTGCGCCGACGAATCATGGGCATGATCAGCGGATGCAGGACGTTATAAAAACCGCCCAGATTGGTGTCCAGCACCTGGTCCCAGTCTTCATCGGTAAAGGCAGGGAAGGCGTTATCGCGCGTCAACCCGGCATTCAGGACCACGCCATAGAAGGCGTCGCGGCTTTCAAGGTACGTTTCCAGCGCCTGTCTGCAGGCACGGCGATCGGACACGTCAAACTGCAGGATGTCGACCGCCCGGCCCAGGGCCTGGATTTGTTCGGCAATCTGCTCTGCTTGGTCCCGTCGCTGGCGGCAGTGTAAAGTGATATCGAAGCCGGCCTGCGCCAGATCAAGGGCGATGGCTTTGCCGATACCGCGGCTGGAACCGGTGACCAAAATACGGGAAGCGGTCATGCTGTTTGCTCCTGTAAATAGTGCTCAATATCCGGTGGACTGAAAACACTTAATTTTGCTGTGGCGACGGTTGGTGCGTGGTCGATACCGATGTCTGCGGTGATGTCGATGCCGATTGCATCGGCGTCCTGGACGATGGACAGGCGGCAGTCGAAGACGCCGAAGCCGCTGGCTTCATCCCGCGTTGATGCGTCGACCTGCACGCATAGCAGGCTGCCTTGCGCAACAGTGGGGCGCAGGATGTCAATCCGCCGGCTGCCGAGCAGAAAACCCAGCCTGGGTGGCTGGCCGGCATCGTGAGCATGGCAGCCTGCCAGCGCAGCCACTCCCTGCGCCATGATTTCAATAGCGCACCACATGGGCAGTCGTCCGTTTTCATCCAGAAAGAGGTGATCGGATCCGATACGGGCCAGGGCCTGCAACTGCGAGTCGGAGTAGGCGACAATTTCGTCAAGCAGGATCATACTGCCGGCATGGGGCAGTAAGGGCGCCAGATGGCGTATAGGCGTCTGCATCGTCAGGCTTCTCCCAGTATCAGAACGGCATTGTTGCCGCCAAAAGCGAAAGACAGGCTCATGCCGATGCGTGGTTGTTTTTGCCATTGGGACTGGCTGTCCGTTAGCGTGATCGCAGGCAGCGCGGGGTCTGCCTGGCCGTCCCAGAGCTGCGCAGGTAGCTGTCCGGCGGGGTTGTGCTCGGGATGGATGACGCCCCACAGCAGCGCCGCCTCCAGTGCGCCGGCAGCGCCCAGGGTATGGCCGGTGAGCGGTTTGGTGCTGGTGCACGGCACGCCTGCGGCGAAGCAGGTCGCCATGGCCAGGCTTTCCATGCTGTCGTTCAGTTCCGTCGCCGTACCATGCAGATTGACCCAGCCGATGTCTTCAGCGTCGCACCCGGCCTGGGCCAGCGCCTGGCGAATGGCGAGAATCGCGCCTGTGGCCTTGGGGTCGGGCGAAGACATATGCCAGGCGTCCGCGCTGTTGCCATAACCCAGCAGGGGCAGGCCATCGCTGGCCTGGCGGGTCATCACAAAAAGGGCGGCGGCTTCGCCGATGTTGATGCCCTCGCGATTGATCGAAAATGGATTGGCTATGCCCGCGGACAGGGCCTGCAGGGCGTCAAAGCCGTTGATCGTGAGGTGGGCCAGCGAATCAACGCCGCCGCAGATTACGGCATCACATAGCCCGCTTGCCAGCAGCCGATGCGCCGTGATAATGGCGCGGGCGCCCGACGTGCAGGCAGTCGAAATGCTATAGACCGGGCCGCTCAGGGCAAAGTGATGGGCCAGAAAATCGGCCGGCGCCGACAGCAGCTGGCGCTCGTGCCGGTACAGGTCTTTGTCCCAGTGCCCGTCCCGGGCGAAGGCGCGGAAGGCCGGGTAGTTATCGTCAACGCCCGTGGTGGTGGTGCCGATAATGACGCCGATCCGATGCCCGCCATACTGCGTGCGGGCGCGCTCGATAGACGCTTGCAATTGGCTGGCTGCCTGCCACAGCAGGCGGTTGTTATGTGTGTTGAAGTGCGCCGGTGTGCCGGCTGGCAGAGGTGGGGGCGCGACGGCCGGGCGACCGGTATAGATCGTCTTGCCCGGCACCCATTGGGTTTCCGGCGTCAGCGGCGATACGGTGGTGTCAAACAGCGCCTGCATGGTATCTGCAAAGGTCAGCCCCAATGCGCTGACTGTGGCGGGCGGGCTCAGGTAACTTCTCATGGTCTTGCGGGCAGCGGAGTCAGATTCCATTGGCTACGGTCCGGCAGCGTGATCGCGGCGGCCGCCGTAACAGCGGACGTATCCGCTTGCGGCTTTCCTGCGGCAGTGCGCGTAGGCGGCAGTTGCAGCGACCATAGCATTTGTCCCTGCCGGCTGAATGTGTAGGTTGCCCCGCTGCTGCTGTCTGTCTTGCCGATATCGATATCGGGATAGGCATCAGGCCATTGCGAGCGCGGGATCTGCGCGGCAATAATGGCCTCGAACAGCTGGCGCGCCCGCGGATTGGGCGGCGCAAAGCCATCGGTGGTCCATTGACCGTTGCGCAGCGACAAACGGGCCAGCGGCGCGCCCAGTGCATTGGTCTGGATCCAGCGGCTGGCGCCTGCGGCTTCAGGCTGTACGATCAGCAGGCTGTCTTCGGCCTGACCAGGCGCCGTTATCAGGCTCAGCTTATACGATTGGACCCGGGCTGGTTGATCGTATTGACGCGGCAGCGTCGACGTGGCGGCGCAACCGGCCAATAGCAGCACCAGCAGCATGCCCAGCCAGGCGCCGGCAAGGCTGCGATCAGGTATCCAGTTGTGCTTCACCACATATCTCCGCCAGCGCCTTCAGGCGCCGTTCCGATTTTTCAACATAGGGGTTGCGGGTATCCCACGCATATCCGGCCAGGATGGCGGCA
This sequence comes from Advenella sp., assembly GCA_035304425.1. Taxonomy (GTDB): domain Bacteria; phylum Pseudomonadota; class Gammaproteobacteria; order Burkholderiales; family Burkholderiaceae_B; genus Advenella. Next base: position 3,261 of record DATGQC010000169.1, on the reverse strand, counting down.
ATCATGCGCCGGATATCCTGGTTGATGTGTCTGGAGTATATAACATCCTGGAAGCTGCAGTTGTACCAGCCCGCAACATAGGTTCTGAAGGTGTCGATGCCCACGCGCAAGGCGTCGGTGAAGTCCCTTTGCCAGTCTGCTGACTGGCCGCGCAGGGTTTTGTCTACCAGCGCAGTGGCCAGCTTGGCCGAGTGCATGGCAATGGTGACGCCCGAAGAGAAAACAGGGTCGAGAAATTCAGCGGCATTGCCCAGTAGCGCAAAGCGCTGGCCATACAGGCTGGTGACATTGGCCGAATAGCCGCGCAGCGGGCGCACCGGCGTATCCCATTGAGCGTCGGCCAGTAGATGGCGCAGGCGTGGTATTTCGTTCGTCATGGCCTGCAGGAATGGTAGCGGCTCACGCCCGTTCATGGCCAGGCGCGCGGGCTCGCCGACGACGCCGATGGAGCAGCGCCCATGACTGAAGGGAATCAGCCACATCCAGATGGCGCGGTCTTGCGGGTGGGTCGCGATGACGATTTTCTCACGGTCGAACCCAGGATCGCTGATATTGTCCTGGATGTGGGTAAACCAGGCTTCACGCATCGGGAAGGTCGACGGTTGTTCCAGATCCAGCAGGCGTGGCAGCACGCGCCCGTAACCACTGGCGTCCAATACGAATCGGGCCTGCAGCGTATAGGATTCGTCCTGATCGGTGGAAACCGAGAGCGTGGCGTGCTCGGGAGTACTTGTCATTTGGGTGACGGTGTGGCCGAACCAGACCTGCGCGCCCTTTTTTTGCGCTTCCTGGATCAGAATCTGGTCAAAGTGCGCGCGCTCGACCTGAAAGGTAGTGCCCGGTCCTGCGGAAAACTTGTCGCGAAAGTCAATTGCGCTTTCCCGGTCTCCCCAGGTGAAAACTGCGCCGTTTTTGACCTGGAAGCCGGCAGCATTGACGACCTGCAGCAGATCGGCTTCCTTGAGAATTTCCATGCAGTAGGGCAGCAGGCTTTCGCCAATGGAAAAACGCGGAAAATGCTGACGTTCGAGTACGCACACCTGCCAGCCGCGCTGGCGCAACAGGGCGGCGGCAACCGATCCGGACGGTCCGGCGCCGATGATGGCGATGTCAGTACTGACGGGTAAGCTGGATGTTTTCATAAAATGACTCATTCAGGGTTCAGGTTCAGATACGGGCGTCAGAAAGGTTCGCATATACCAGAAAGTATATATGACGTTGCATAGCACCCCCAGCACCACACTCAGGCCGAACGTCGCTACTGCGGGTGTGGAACTGAAATAAAGCAGGCCGAAGGTAATCATGGTGGTGACCGACGTCATGAATATTCCGGCGGCTTTTTCTTCGGCGGGCAAAGTGGGCGTCGAGGCATAGACGGCGTAGTCTATGCCGATCGCCGTCACCAGCAGCAGACCGAAAATGCAGAACAGGTTCAGGGGCATGCCGATCAGTCCCGCCAGGCTCATCACCGTTACCGAAGCCGATAGCGGCACCAGCAATATCCGCAAGGCAGGCCGGGCGCCGAAGACGCGATACAGGATCAGGAAGCCCAGGGTGTACGACAGCAGTTTCAGGATGATCGCTTGCTGACGGGTTTGGGCAAACAGGCTATTGATATGACTACGTTGGTCCACCAGTGTTACGCCCGGCAGGTTTTGCACGAGCGCCGGCAACACTGCGGGGTCTTGCAGACCGTTCATCGTGACCATGCTGCTGGGCCGCCCCTGTTCGTCGGGCCCCAGCCACAGGTCGCGCCAGGGTTCGGCCAGGGCGCCCCGCAGCGACTGCTCAATGGTCAGCACCGGCTGGTCCTGACGCCGTTTGAGTTCGGCCTGCAGGGCGGCGTCCGGCACACCCAGCGCACGCAGCGGCGCCCAGGCCTGAGGTTGCGCCGCCAGCGCCGCCAGGGTAGCCTTGAGCGCCTGTTGTTCGCTGGCCGGATTGATCCATTGGCTCAGGGCGCGGTAGTTGCGTAACTGTCCCTGGGCGACCAGAGCGTCCAGTCTGGCGGACAGGCGCTGCTCGGTTCGCAGCAGGCTTTCCTGGTCTGCGGCCTGCACGATGAAGTACTGGCTGGTGGGTTCGATACCGGTCAGACGCCCCACTTCCATCGCCTCGGAGAGTAGCGGTTGAGGTGTGTTTACCCAGTTGCGAATATCGTCCTGCCAATTGCTCAGATACAGTCCGCTACCGGCAATGACCAGCAGCAGTAGCGCCAGCGCGGGCGTGTGGCGGATACGCTGCCCGGTGCTGCGTATCCCGTGACGCAGAGCGTCCAGAAGCGGCATCAGTCCCGGGGTCGGGCGCGGTTGCCAGCGGTTGAACAGGGCCGGCAGCAGCAGGCGCGTAAACAAGAAAGTGCTGATGACCGCGGCCGACGAAAAGACCGCGGTCTGTTGCAGGATCGGCAGGGGCGTCAGCAGCAGGAACAGGTAACCGGTAACGGTAACGGCAAGGCTGATGATAAAGGGACGGGAGACGCGTCTGACGGCTGGCCAGGGCTGCCACCGGGCATCAAGGGTGGCGTGGCTGAGCCAATGCAGCGGAAAATCGACCACCAACCCGACCAGGCTGGTGCCGATAATGAGCGTAAGAATGTGAATGGAGCCCAGCAGGGCGATGCAGGCGGCAAAGCCGGCCAGCAGCCCGGCCGCGACCGGCAGCGCCAGCAGAAGGATGCGGGATGAGCGGAACATCAGCAACAGAAACAGGATGGTCAGAATGCTGCCGGTGATGCTCATCCAGGCGCTTTCCCGGCCGCCTTCCGCTTTACCCTGTGCGCTGTAGATGGCGCCGCCGGCCATGAGTACGCGGACATCCTGCTGTGCGGCCTGTTGCCGGGTGTGCTTGATCAGCGCCAGCAACTGTTCATCGCGGCCGCTCTGGCCCGTGGCGTTCAGTTGCGCGCGCATTACATACCAGATGCGATTGTCCGCCGCCAGTTGCATGGTGTTGCTGGCTATATCGTAGTGAACGGCAGAGCTTGCCTGCAGTTTGTCTGACAGGCGGGAAGCGAATCCCAGCCAGTCCTGATCGGCGGCGATCAGGGTCTGCTCTCCCAGCGGCGACATGATGCGCTGAGCGCGCTGGCCAAACCATGCCTGCGGATCGTGCGCCAGTGCTTCGCGCGCCTGCGGCGGCAGGCCTGCCTGATCCATGCGGCGCAATTCCTGGCGCAACTGGTCCAGGTCGGTGGCGACATGCAGGTCCACGTGTTCGAACAGGGCGCTGGCGGACCATTGTTGCGCCTGTTTTTGCGCG
>DATGQC010000168.1:0-7158 GCA_035304425.1 Advenella sp. | reverse complement strand
ATCGTCGATCGTATCGACCGTGGTCGCCGTCCCGAAGCTGACCAGCATCATCGGGCCATCGATGGGTCGCGCAGTCAGAATGCCCAGCAGGCCAAGCCAGCGATCGGGCCCCAGCTCGGCTGGGTTGTGATAGCGGTTTTTCAGCCTCAGCAGGCGTGATCCCGGGGTCTGCCACTGGATCGGACAAGGCGCAAGGATCGCATCCAGTTCCTGCCGGATCGCCTCGGTGGTGACACTGACGCCCAGCGCCCTGGCCGGCGCCTGTGGCAGTTGCCTGATCAGATCGGCCAGGGTATTCAGATCCTCGGCGGCAAAGGCATGAACGCCTGTGTGGGCAGATCGGTCTGCCGAATCGAAAAGGGAAACTTTGATGCGCGAGTTGCCGGCGTCAATCAGAACGGTCAACATAAGGTCAGCCCTGGCCTTCAGGCCGGATGGAAATATCACCAATCGTGATGGGGTGCTGCTGCCCCGCGCATTCAACCAGCAGGCAGCCATCCTGATTGACGCCACGGGCGGCGCCGGACAGGACGATACGTTCATCCTGGATCACGTTCACTTGCTGCTCGCGCAACGCATCAATTTGCGCATGCCGCGCCATGAACGCGGCAAACCCCTGCTGCTCGTACTGCGCGAAGGCGTCGCGCCATGCACGGGCGATGCGGGCAACCAGCAAGGCAATGTCTTCCGAGCGACCAGGATCGTCACTCATATCGCCCAGCACCGACGTCCAGTCGGCTACCTTGCGCCCCAGATGCCGGGTCAGTTCCACAGCGCTGGATAAGTTCATACCCATGCCAACGATGACCACATGATGGTGCTGCGATTCGCGGTGCACCGGCCGGGTCGATTCGACAAGCAAACCGGACAGTTTGGCCTGATCGTACAAAATATCATTGGGCCATTTCATGAGCAGGCGATCCTGCACCGCCGGCCCGGCGACTTTGCGCAACTGCTCGCAGGCCACAATGCCCACGACCGGCGCCAGCATGGGCAGGCGCGCTGGCGGCACGAAGACATCATAGGCGCAGGAAAACATCAAGGTCGAACCTGGCGTATCCTGCCAGCGTCGCCCGGCCCGGCCGCGCCCGCTGGTCTGGGTATGCGCGCCCAGCAGCGCCGGTCGGCCCATGGCAGACTGGGTGCTCCGGACTTCCTGCATCAGATTGACGTTGGTCGAACCGACCTGCTCAAGCCACGCGATACCGGCAAAATCTGGCAGTGCCGAATAAAGGGTTTTTTGCAGGACGGAGGCGCTGGGTAACAGGGACATGGTTATTTCAAATAAGGCTGCAACGCAGTCATGATTCTATCGGTAGCGCCCTCGTGCAGGGACAGCCATTCTTTGGCAGCGCGGCTCATGCCCAGGCGCAGTTCAGGGTTCTCCAGAATACGCAAAGCCAGGTCAATGGCCTCGGATGGCGTCTGGGCGCGGCGGGCTGCGCCCTCGGCCAGCGCGTCTTCCACCGATTGCTGGAAATTGCGGGTATGCGGGCCCACAATGACAGGCAGGCCCAGCGCACTGGCTTCAATATGGTTCTGGCCACCCAGCTCGGCAAAACTGCCGGCCACAATGGCCACATCCGCCAGGCCATAAAAGAAAAACATTTCGCCAACCGAATCGCCCAGCAAGACATCAACCGTGCGTAATTGGTTATCGGTCGGAAAGGCGCTGCGCCGGCAGACGCTCAAGCCGTCATCGGCCAGATAGCCGGCAACCAGATCAAAGCGTTGCGGGTGCCGCGGCACCAGGACAAACAACGGCATCCGGTTGCGCTCGCCCTGCGTCGCGTCTTGCCGGTCTGCTCCGGCCTGTTCGGCCTGCTCTAACCGATAGCTCTTTTTTACCTCGGCTATGGCACGGGTAAACAATTCATCTTCGCCTTCCCGGGTGCTGGCGATCACAATAACCGGCCGTCCGATATGGCGCCGCGCCACCTGTCCCATATGCGACTGCTCGGGCGAAATGCGCAGGTCAAACTTCAGGTTGCCCACCACGCGGGTACGCTTGACGCCGATTTCCGCAAGACGCGCAGCGTCAATATGGGTTTGCGTGAGAATCAGATCGATACTGGTCAGCGCCTTGCGCAGCACACTGCCCAGCAGTTGTCCGCGGCGCAGCGACGACGGCGAAAAGCGTGCGCTGGCCACGATAACGGGAATATTCTGTTTCTTTGCCTGGGCTACCATATTGGGCCAGATTTCACGTTCAATCAGAATGCAGCAGCGCGGCTTCCAGTAATCAAGAAAGCCTTGCACGGCTTCGGGAAAATCGTAAGGCATCCACGCCTGGCACAATCTGCCGGTGCTGATGGCCGGCGCGAACAGTTTGCCGCCGATGGATCTGCCGGTTTCCGTAAAATGCGTCAGCAGGACCGGCAAACCCTGATCCAGCAGCGCTTGCACCAAAGGCTGGGCGGCCCGCGTCTCGCCCAGGCTGACGGCATGCACCCATACTGGGCGGGCAAAACCGAACACCGATTCTGCATAACCGTCATCATCGTCATGCGGGCCTGCCTGCAGTCTCTCGGGATAACGGCCAAACCGCTCCGAACCGCGGATATCCCAGACGCCGCCAGCCTTGCGCGCGCGCCGTTGCAGCCACCACAGCAGCAAAGGTGAGGCCATTCTTAGGGTTGCAGTATAAAAAAAGCGATTCATGTTCTGATTCTAGGTACCGGGACGACCACAAGGGAGATCACTATCAGGCCTGCAAAGCCTGCTTCAACTTCGACACCACCATATCTCGCGTCGGCGGCAGTCCCCGGTCGCCCAGACTGGCGGTAAAGCCGGCGCCTTCCAGGGGTGTACGCACCGGCGTTGAAGCACTGTAAATGCCGATAGTTGGGCGACCAAGCGCCGCTGCCAGATGCGTCAAGCCGCTGTCCAGACCGACCATGATTTTGCAGGCTGCCAACAGTTTAGCAACTTCGGTCAGGGTCATCCGGGGTAAAACTTCAGCATTATCGAAATCCCGAATAAGGTCCCGGGCCCTTGCCATTTCCTTTTCATTGCCGGCAAGCAGCTTTAACCCAAGCCCGGCCTGCCTGAGCAGGTCAAACACGGCATGCCAGTCCTGTTCGGGCCATAATTTGTCTTCCCGGCTGGCCGACGGCATGATCACTGCGTAATCCTGTATCGGCGTATGATCAGTAAAGGACTGCAGGCCGAAATCGGGCTCTCCCGAGAAGGCATAGTCCAGCGCCGCAGAGGCCAGCAGGCGCTGACGACGTACCGCCGGCTGCCAGAACTCAACCTTATGGCGATGATGATAAAACAGGGAAGCCAGCGATTCACGTGCCGAACGCCAGTCCAGGCCATGGCGCCGGCCTTTTGCCTGGCGCACGACCCAGGCCGATTTCATCAGCCCCTGCATGTCCAGCACAATATCGTAATCCCGCTTGCGCAGATTCCGGACAAAGGCCCGCCGTTCGCTGCTGGCCTGACGCGAGAGCCATTGCTTGCGCCAACGGCGATGGGAAACGACAATCACCTCGTGTACGGCAGGATGCCAGCCAGGGATTTCAGCAAAATGTTCTTCCACCACCCAGTCGATTTGCGCACCAGGCACATGCCGATGAATATCGGAAATAGCCGGTAGCATATGGACCAGATCTCCCAGGGAAGACGAGCGAACAATCAGGATTTTTTTTGTCATCTTGGCGATTTTCTTACTTTGGCGTGCCCGAAGGACTGCCACGGGGTAACTGGGCGCAAATTCAATGGGCAAGGGGCGACAATCGCAACCTGCGGTTGCCCAGGCTGGCAATACCCTGAGCATTGGTCGCTATTGTAGCGAAGAATGCCGCTTTGCTGCATGCGCCGGTGCCCAGGCAGGTTGCGCCCACGCGCAAAGCTCGCAGGCTGGAAGCCTCCTGTGGCGGACGGATGCATTCAGGCCAGTTCCAGCTCGGCCAGGATCGGCGCATGGTCGGATATACGCGCCCAGGGCCGCCCCTTGAGCACCTGCGCCGAGAGGATGGTAAAGCCGCGTTGGTACATGCGATCCAATCGCAGCCAGGGAAACATGGCAGGAAACGTACGCGGCGGCGCCAATTGGTCCACTGTCATCAGGCCGCGTCCATCCATCATGCTGCGCAATGACGTTTTCAGGCGCGGCAGCTCGTTATCCACCCGCAGCGGACTGTTGGCGAACACCTCGTGCAGACCCAATTCATGATCGAAATAAGGCGCCAGTTTCTCGTTCCAGTCATTGAAATCACCCGCCAGAATCAGTGGCTCGTGATCCGGCACCAGCCGCTTGATGCGCTCGATGATGGCACCCACCTGGCGGCCGCGACTGGCGGCAAACAGGCCCAGGTGGGCGACAAAACAGTGCACCGTTCTGCCATCGATTTCCACCCGCGCATGCAGCACGCCACGCTGCTCCAGCCGATGGTCGGAAATATCCTCGTTCTCATGCTCTACAATGCGAAACCGGGAGAGCAGCGCATTACCGTGGTCGGTGTCGGTGCGCACGGCGTTGCAGCCATAACAGACGTCCATGGACAAGTGATTTGCCAGCATATCCTGCTGGGCGTGCAGTGATTCGAACCGGCTGTTGCGCCCCTGCACTTCCTGCAGGAACACCAGATCTGCGCTGAGCTGCGTCAGCCCGGACTGCAGATCGGCAAGCGACACCCGCTTGCCAAACGCTGACTTGCCTTTATGAATGTTATAACTGACAACTTTCAGTGTAGTCATGATTTATTCTTATCCGAACAGAAACAGCCGTCCAAGCAGGTCAAGCACAACACTAATGACCGGCAGCAGCACGACCTGCAACAGACCAAAGGCGATCAGGCCAAGTACAATAAAAAACCCGTAGGGCTCCAGCCGCTGATAGGCAATGGCCCACCTCGGTGGCAGAAAGCCGGCAATGATGCGGCTGCCATCCATAGGTGGAATGGGCAGCAAGTTAAAGACCATCAGGAAGATATTAAGCGTAAAGCCGGCGATAGCCACCTTCCACCAGTAACTGTCCAGCAGACCGAAGCCCAGCAGCAGACGCGCCGTGATCACCCACAGAATCCCCATGAGCAGATTGGCCAGGGGCCTGGCCAGCGCCAGCAGAATGCTGTCCCTTTTCGGGTTCGCAAACTGTGATTCGTTCACAGGAATCGGCTTGGGCCACCCCACCACAAATCCCGGGTTGGCGGCGATCAACAACAACGGAACCAGAATGGTGCCGATCGGATCTATATGTCTGGCGGGATTGAGCGTCAGCCGGCCCAGCATCAGCGCCGTGCGATCACCCAGTTTGTGGGCGACAAAACCGCGTGCCGCTTCGGCCAGCGTAATGGCAAAAATCAGCGGAATGGCATAAATGGTAATGGCACGGATAATATCATCCATGATGGCGGCGCCCCTCGCGGCAATGGTCTGGCCGTTCGGCAACGCTGGCCTGCCGCCACGCCTGCCCGTATACACCATTGACATAAAGATCGCCCGCAGAGCCCGGCGCGCCGACAACAACACGATTCAACATATTTTTCATGATCCTATTTTAATCGTGAAAACCCACAAAAGAATGACAACCGGGCGCCCCATGCGATTTCAACTGCACGACAGATCTTGCATTCGGTTACGTGATTTGCTGCAATTTGCCCGGCGTTCCCGTATAAAATCAGGGCGCAGTCATACAATTTCAAATAAAAAACCGCCTGCCTGTTTCATTTGCGGTAGGTTTGCAACAGAGGGATCAAGATGCGACTAGACGATCAGGAACAAAGCAGCAATGTGGAAGACCGCCGCGGGGCCGGCGGCTTTGGCCGCGGCGGCATGCGGCTGGGTGGGGGCAAAATCGGCATCGGCACGATCGTCGTGGCATTGGCCGCCTGGTACTTTCTGGGCATCAACCCAATGACCATTCTGGGCGGCGGCGATATACTGCAGCAGGAACCCGCCGGCCAGTCACAACAGGCAGGCCAGCCGGTTGCCAATGACCAGGACAAGGTGTTTATTTCCAAAGTACTCAAAACCACGGAAAATGTCTGGTCCGGCATTTTCAAACAGAATGGCGGCACCTATCAGAACCCCTCGCTGGTGCTCTATTCCGGCGCCACCCGCTCCGCCTGCGGCGTGGGTCAGGCGGCAATGGGGCCGTTTTATTGTCCGGAAGACCGCAAGGTCTATCTGGACATGAGTTTTTTTCACCAGATGGGCGCGCAAATGGGCGTACAGGGTGACTTCGCACAAGGCTATGTGCTGGCTCATGAAGTGGGCCATCATGTGCAAAATCTGCTGGGCGTCATGGACAAAATGGCCCAGGCCCGCAGCTCCATGAACGAGCGCCAGGCCAATGATCTGTCGGTGCGCGTGGAACTGCAGGCAGACTGCTTTGCAGGCATCTGGGCGCATGAACTGCAGAAAGAAGGCACCATTATTGAAGACGGCGATATTGAAGAAGCCATGAATGCCGCCGCTGCAGTTGGCGATGATCATATCCAGAAGCAGGCGCAGGGCTATGTGGTGCCCGACTCCTTTACGCACGGCTCGTCACAGCAGCGCATGAGCTGGTTCAAGCGCGGCCTGGCCGGCGGCGATATGAAACAGTGCAATACCTTTGCGCAGCAGTAACGCCGCCGCTTTGATCCTTTGAACAACAGCAAAATGGGGCTTTAGGCCCCGTTTTGCATTATCTTGAGCGTTAATTCAACTGTATTTTTTACCGGCGGCAAGTAGCTCGCCATTAGTGACCACACCTGCGCAACTAATACAGTCAATTCAGAACTTTCTCTTACGAGCCGCTTCTGCCTGAGCACGATGAATGTCATGCGTCACAAATGAAATATCATTATCGGGCATGGCCAGATAATCCGGATGCGCCAGCGTATTGCGAATATCCTTAAGCCCGGATTTCCAGTGGTCGCGCATCGCGCTTACACCGAACTGAAAATCTTTGTTGTAAGACTCGTATTCGCGATCACGGTAGATAAGCTGGATCACGTTGCAATGCTTACTGTCGGCAATCGCCCGGGCCATCTCCAGGGTTTCTGCATCCAGCGTGTGCTTGTCCGGCAACTGCTCCAGCACTTTGGCCATGACGTTACGCATCCGCTGCGTGCGCGCCCACTGGTTAGTCACCAGGCGGGTACGGCTGGAGTACTGGATTTCCTTGACCCGGTCATAGACCTGCAGCATATTGTCGGGCAAATG
>DATGQC010000167.1:0-5731 GCA_035304425.1 Advenella sp. | reverse complement strand
ATCAGGTAAATCAGTAAAGTCGTTTTCAGTTGTAAACCCAAATAACATATGGAGCCTAGCCAATGAGCACTAAAGGGCAATCACTACAAGATCCTTTCCTGAACGCGTTACGTAAAGAACATGTTCCCGTTTCCATTTATCTAGTGAATGGAATCAAATTGCAAGGGCAAATCGAATCCTTTGATCAGTACGTCGTATTGCTGCGTAATACGGTAACGCAAATGGTCTACAAGCATGCTATTTCTACAGTTGTTCCCGCCAGGGCCGTCAGTTTCCAAATTGACGCACCAGCTGAACAGGAATAACCACCTCCGTTTTTTGCAAAAGCCCGCCAAGACGACTTGTGCGGGCCTTTTGTTTTTCAGGACGCTATGCGCGTATTAATTATCAGTGTAGATTCAGGCGATCTGGATCATCCGGCACACGCCGAAGAATTTCAAATGCTGGCCGAAGGGGCGGGCGCAGACATTGCGGGCGCCCTTACTGTAAAAAGAGACAAGCCCGATGCTGCCTACTATATAGGTAAAGGCAAACTCGAAGATGCGGTGGCCATGGCCGAGGCCGAAGATGTTGATCTGATTCTGTTCGACCAGCCGCTGAGTCCGGCACAACAGCGCAATCTGGAACGCGCTTTCCAGCGGCGTGTGGTTGACCGGGTCGCGCTTATCCTGGATATTTTTGCCTTACGCGCCAAGAGCCACGAAGGCAAGCTGCAGGTTGAACTTGCCCAGTTGCAGCATTTGGTTACGCGCCTTACACGAATGTGGACCCACCTTGAGCGCCAACGCGGCGGTATCGGTATGCGCGGGCCCGGCGAGTCGCAGCTTGAAATGGACCGCCGCATGATCGGCGCCAAGGTCAAGGTGTTGCGTGAACGTCTGGCCAGGGTAGAGCGCCAGCGCAAGACGCAAAGACGCTCGCGGGCCCGTGGCAATACATTGTCGGTATCGCTGGTCGGCTATACCAATGCGGGCAAAAGCACACTGTTCAATGCCCTCACCAGGGCAGATGCCTATGCAGCAGATCAGTTGTTTGCCACGCTGGATACCACAACCCGAAAAATATGGATCGAAGGCGCCGGCAATGTTGTCATCTCCGATACGGTGGGCTTTATCCGCGATCTGCCCACGACGCTTATCGCCGCCTTTAAGGCGACCCTCGAAGAGACGGTGCATGCAGACCTGTTGCTGCACGTTGTGGACGCGGCCAGCCCGCAAAGAGACGAGCAGATTGCCGAAGTTGATAAAGTTTTAGAAGAAATTGGGGCCAACGACATCCCTTGTATACTTATTTACAATAAAATAGATCAAGCGGGCTACGAACCGCAAGTAGAAAGAAACGAAAGGGGCGAACCAGCCCGTATATTTGTGAGTGCACTACAACGAACTGGTCTGGATGGGTTGCGCGGGGCAATCGCTGAATTCAGGCCTTCAATAGGAAACGAAGTTGCGATTCTTTAATCTTTTTAATCTTAATGATCCGGGCTGGGGTCGAGGAAACCAGAATAACAATAATTCCGACGATCCATCGAAGCGTCCTGGCAGGCCCAATGACGGTCCGCCAGATCTTGATCAGGTCTGGAACGATTTCAATAAACGGATCAAATCCCTTTTTGGGAAAAAGCAGGGCGGTGGCAATAACGGGTTCGACCGTCCTCCACAGAATAACGGGTTTTCCCCTTCGCCAAAGGCGACACGGCTGGGGATCGTGTTCATCATCATTGCCGTGTTGGCGCTATGGCTGGTCAGTGGTTTCTATATTGTTCGCGAAGGCTATGTGGGCGTGGTCACGCAATTCGGCCGTTATCAGACGACGGTGTTGCCGGGCATGCACTGGCATATTCCAACGCCTATCCAGAGCGTTGAGAAGGTCGACGTTTCCAGTGTGCGCAACTTTACGTTCGGCTATAAGAACGATCTGAACAACAAAGTGCCGGCAGAGTCGCTGATGCTCACCGAAGATGAGAATATCGTCGAGGTGCAGTTTGCGGTGCATTACCGCCTCAAGACAGAACTGACTCCGGACGCGGCGACGCAGCGCTCGCCTGCTGCCGACTTCCTGTTCTCCATGGTCAACCCGACCGAGGCAGTTCGCCAGTCGGGTGAAACCGCCATGCGTGAAATCGTGGGCAAAGAGTCCATGAACAATATCCTTTATGAGTCTCGTACTGCTGCGGCCAATAACGTCATGAAGCTGATGCAACAGATTCTGAATCGCTATCGTTCCGGGATTGAAGTGACCTCTGTCGCGATCCAGAACGTGCAGCCTCCAGAGCAAGTGCAAGCGGCATTCGAAGACGCCATCAAGGCTGGCCAGGATAACGAGCGGCAGAAAAACGAAGGTAATGCTTACGCAAGTAAAGTGATTCCTGAGGCGCGCGGCCGCGCTTCGCGGCTGGTTCAGGATGCGGAAGCCTATCGCGAAGCAATCGTGACGCAGGCAAAAGGTCTGGCATCGCGTTTTGAAAGCGTTCAGGCCGAGTACGCGAAGGCGCCGGAAGTGACCCGTGAGCGAATTTATATATCCACGCTGCGAGAGGTATTCGAAAATACGTCGAAAGTGCTGCTTGATACCAAAGACGGCAACAATATGATGTATTTGCCAATCGATAAGATTCTTGATGGTCAGGCAGGGCCACGGCAGCCGCCGCGCAAGCCTGCCAGTGATTCATCCTCGTCAGGTGCGTCGACCGATACTTCGTCGACCGGCAATACGACGGCAACACGCAACGAAAATCGTTTGAGCCGTGATAATTTTGACCGCAGCAGGTAAGAGGACCCATCATGAATAAAACAATCTTCGGGGCGGTCGTCTTTGTTATCGCCGCATTTCTTTTTTCCTCATCGGTGTACACCGTGAGTGAACGCAATACAGCCCTGGTCTTTAAACTGGGTCAATGGAAACGCACAGTATCCGAGCCCGGGCTGCACTTCAAGTGGCCGGCGCCCCTGGAAACCGTCGTCAAGCTCGATAATCGCATCCAGACAATTGAGTCGGGCGATGCCGAACGCATCCAGACTTCTGAAAAGAAGAATCTGATTATTGATTCCTATGTCAAATGGCGCATTATTGATCCGTTGCGTTATTACATTTCGTTTGGCAATCGCCTTGATGCTGCGCAGAACCGTCTGGGTGCGCAGATTCGCGATGCCCTGAACGCCTCTGTCAACACGCGTACGGTACGTGATGTTATTTCCCAGGAGCGTCACGTAGTCATGGACGAAATCGTGAAAAATGTGGAACAGCGCGCCAAGCCGCTGGGTATTGAGGTGGTTGACGTACGCCTCAAACGCATCGAGTTTTCACCCGAGGTTTCCGAATCCGTCTATGCCAGGATGCAGGCCGAGCGTAAGGAAGAGGCCAACAGCCTGCGCGCCAATGGCGCAGCCGACAAAGAGCGCATCCAGGCCGAAGCAGACCGCAAGGTACGTATAGAACTGGCGGAAGCCGATGCCAAGGCAGAAGTATTGCGCGGGCAGGGTGATGCTCAAGCGGCTGAAATTTATGCGCTTGCCTATGGCAAGGATCCGGCCTTTTTCAGTTTCTATAACAGTATGGATGCGTATCGCAGCGCTTTCAGCAGCCGCAATGATCTGCTGGTTGTTGACCCGACCTCCGATTTCTTCCGATATTTCAACCAGTCTGGCATCAGCGGCGCCGCGCCAGCGGGCGGCGCACGTCAGCCGCTACCGGTACAATAATTCGCAAAAGGACCATTTGCGCGACTTACAGCTAATTAAAGAGTACAATATACTGTAAGTTTTAAGTCACTTTTATCAATGCGATTCGGCTGCTTACGCAACCGGATCGCATTTTTGTTTGGTTTCTCCATTTTCGGACATGACAACAAGCAACTGGCTACTCCCTGAACATCTATCCGATATCCTGCCCGCAGAGGCGCGCCGAATCGAAGAGCTGCGTCGCGCGATGCTGGACCTGTATCGAAACTGCGGTTTCGAGCTGGTCGCGCCGCCGCTGGTTGAATATACCGACTCGCTGTTCGTTGGCAACAGCCAGGACCTTAAACTGCAAACCAATAAATTGGTGGATCAGCTCTCCGGGCGCACTATGGGTGTGCGCGCGGACATGACCTCGCAGGTTGCACGTATTGATGCGCATTTGCTCAATCGTGAAGGGGTGGCCAGGCTTTGTTACTGTGGCAGCGTGCTGCACGCGCGTCCTTCGGGCCTGCTGGCCGACCGTGAGTTGCTGCAGATCGGCGCCGAAATTTATGGGTACGCCGGTTATGAAGCAGATTTGCAGATTATCCAGCTCGCGCTGGACAGCCTTGCCCTGGCGGGTATAAAGAATGCCAGCCTGGACCTGAATCATCCGGGGGTTTCGCGCGCGCTGATCGAAGCGGCCGGCCTGCAGGATCAGGCTGGCGAAGTGCTGTCGTTGCTCAAGGAAAAAGACGTCCCCGGGCTGCGGCAGCTGTTTGATGCCACCTGCGGCGTGCCAGAGGATATTGCTGCGGCGCTGATCCGCCTGCCGTCGCTATATGGCGATGTTGCAGTGCTCGCCGAGGCTGCCTCGGCGCTGCCCGATCTGCCGGGTATCCGCGCCGCGTTGCAGGCGCTGCGTACGCTGGTGGACGCGCTTGATGGCACCACTGTCGGGATAGATCTGGCCGACGTCAAGGGCTATGATTATCACTCCGGCGTCAGTTTTGCGATTTTTGGCCGCGGCTGGCCCGAAGCCATTGTTCGCGGCGGTCGGTATGACAATGCCGGCACCTCTTTCGGCCGCGCACGTGCGGCAACCGGGTTCAGTCTGGACCTGCGCAAAGTCTCTGCCGGCCTGGCGCCGGCCGAACCATCCCGGGCCGTTCGCGCGCCGTGGCGTTCAGATCCTGCGCTGGATGCGCAGATCCGCCAGCTGCGGCAAGACGGGAATGTGGTGGTTCAGTTTTTTCCGGGTACCACGCAAAGTATTGATGAATTTGTTTTCGACCGTGAGCTGGTTTGCGATAACGGTCAATGGGTGCTGAAAAGTACCAACTAATCGGGTCCTGCCGATTTGGTCGGCAGGAATAAGATGAACTTTTGTACAAAGTCACTTTTATGAGCAAGAACGTAGTGGTAATTGGCACCCAATGGGGTGACGAAGGCAAGGGGAAGATTGTTGACTGGCTGGCCGAGTCAGCGCAGGGCGTTGTCCGCTTTCAGGGCGGCCACAATGCCGGTCATACCCTTTGGATCAATGGCAAACGTACCGTCCTGCGGCTCATTCCGTCAGGCATTATGCACCCTCATGCCATTTGCTATATCGGCAACGGCGTGGTGCTGTCGCCCGAAGCCCTCTTGAAGGAAATTGAAGAACTTGAAGCGGCCGGTCTGGACGTGCGCAGCCGCTTGCGCATTTCCGAAGCATGCCCGCTAATCCTGCCATACCATGTGGCAGTAGACCAGGCGCGTGAAGCGCGCAAAGGTGACAACAAGATTGGCACCACCGGTCGCGGTATTGGTCCAGCCTACGAAGACAAGGTAGCCCGTCGCGCCTTGCGCGTTCAGGATCTGTACGATCTTGACGTCTTTGATGAAAAACTCAAGGAAGTGCTGGAATACCACAACTTCATTCTTACCCAGTATCTGGGGGCAGAGCCGGTTTCCTTTGATGAAGTGAAAAACCAGGCGCTGGCATTGGCACCGATCATCAAGCCCATGGTGGCCGATGTTTCTGCCTTGCTGTATCAGGCCCAGAAAGAAGGGCAGCAGTTGTTGTTCGAAGG
>DATGQC010000166.1:0-6983 GCA_035304425.1 Advenella sp. | reverse complement strand
CAGATGCATAGGCTTTCGGTGTAACACCGGTTTCTGCCTTGAATATGCGATGAAAATGAAATGGGCTCATATTGGCTTGTACCGCCAGCTCGTCGAGACTGGGCGGTGTTTGCGCCGATTCGATCTGACGGCAAGCGCGCGCCACCAATTCTGCACGCTCATCTGCCGCTGCAGTCCGGTCGGCGTGAGCACGACGGCTGGGGCGATAACCAGCAGCCTCGGCCTGCTGCGCGGTATCAAAAAAAACCACATTCTTTCTTTGCGGCTGGCGCGCTGAAGAGCTGGGGCGACAATACACGCCCGTTGTTTTTACAGCATAAACAAAGTGTCCATCCGCTTGCCGATTACGGCTTTGCACGGCCTGCCAGCGAGCCTCGTCGGAAGTAAATTGAGCGGTTACCTGCGTTGACGGCATGCTTGATCTCCTGAAATACAGCTACCATTGTCAGGATAGAGAGCAATTCAATCGCAAGCAATCGTTTTCTTGCGATTGAATTATCTTAAACCAGATCCGGCCGCCGGCGCCGGGCAAGCCCGCCAATCATCCAGGCATTTCAATTGCGATCCTTATACGCGCCTGCATCTATCGCGTCCTCAGCGATTTCCCGAATATACCAACTAATATATTAATGTTTCAATAAATCGACCTCGATAATCCCCCCAAGGTAACTCACCATGTCAAAACGTACCTACGATTCACTACGCAGCGCCCGCTGGTTTGCCCCGGACGATTTGCGTTCTTTCGGTCACCGCTCCCGGATCATGCAAATGGGCTATGCGCCGGAAGATTGGGAAGGTCGTCCGGTCATTGCCATCCTGAACACCTGGTCGGATATCAATCCCTGCCATTCGCATTTCAAGCAACGCGTGGAGGATGTCAAACGAGGCATTGTCCAGGCGGGAGGCTTTCCCATAGAATTGCCGGCCATCTCGCTATCAGAAAACTTCGTCAAACCCACCACCATGCTGTATCGCAATATGCTTGCCATGGAAGCGGAGGAACTGCTGCGCAGCCATCCGGTGGACGGCGCTGTATTGATGGGCGGCTGCGACAAAACCACGCCTGGACTGTTGATGGGCGCCATCAGTGCGGGACTGCCCTGTATTTACCTTCCGGCCGGCCCGATGCTGCGCGGCAACTGGCAGGGAAAAATCCTTGGATCGGGCTCGGACGCATGGAAATACTGGGACGAGCGACGCGCCGGAAAAATCAGCAAAACCGAATGGATCGGCGTTGAGGGTGGCATTGCACGCAGCGCCGGCACATGCATGACGATGGGTACCGCCAGCACCATGACCGCCATCGCCGAAGCCATTGGCATGACGCTGCCCGGCGCATCATCGATCCCGGCCGTCGACGCCAACCACATTCGCATGGCGGCAGCTTGCGGCCGCCGTATCGTCGACATGGTTTGGGAGGACCTCACACCATCCCGCATTCTGTCCCGAACCAGTTTTCTGAATGCCATTGCCGTGGCCATGGCCATGGGATGCTCCACCAACGCGGTCATCCACCTGATAGCAATGTCGCGTCGTGCCGGCTGTGCCGTCACGCTTGATGACTTTGATACGGCCAGCCGCAAGGTGCCGGTGATTGCCAATGTACGGCCCAGCGGCAGCACCTACCTGATGGAGGATTTTTATTACGCTGGCGGCCTGCCTGGCCTGATGCGCCGCCTTGGCGACCATGTTCAGGGAGACGCCCTGACCGTCACCGGCCAGACCCTGGCAGAAAACATCAAAGACGCGCAAGTGTATAACGACGACGTGATCCGCCCCATGGATAACCCTTTGTATCCCGAAGGCGCGCTGGCCGTGCTGCGCGGCAATCTGGCGCCGTCCGGCTGCGTAATCAAACCCAGCGCATGCGCGCCGCAGTTTTTGCAACACACCGGGCCCGCGCTGGTCTTTGATGATTATCCAAGCATGAAAGCGGCAGTGGACGATGAAAACCTTGATGTCACGCCCGGACACATCATGGTGCTGCGTAATGCCGGCCCGCTGGGCGGCCCCGGAATGCCCGAATGGGGCATGCTGCCGATCCCGGTCAAGCTGATCAAACAGGGCGTGCGCGATATGCTGCGCCTGTCCGATGCGCGCATGAGCGGCACCAGCTACGGCGCCTGTATTTTGCATGTAGCGCCCGAATCCTATGTTGGCGGTAATCTGGCGCTGGTGCGCACCGGTGACATGATTACCGTTGATGTTCCCGCCCGCCGTATCCACCTTGAAATCAGCGATGAAGAACTGGCCGCAAGACGGGCCGACTGGAGCGCACCCGGACGCCGCTTCGAACGCGGCTACGGCTGGATGTTCTCGCAACATATTCTGCAAGCCGATGCCGGTTGTGATTTCGACTTTCTGGAAACCAGCTTCGGCGCTCCTAACAACGAACCCAGCATCTATTAATCAGGAAATCATCATGGCCCTTGATTCACACGTTCGCAAGCAACTGGCGACCGTCAGCACCGCCACACTGTGCACAGCCTTGTACAAGCGCGGCCTGCGCAATCAGTTCATTCAGAACGTTCATCGGCTCAACCCCGATTTACCGACCATGGTGGGCGAGGCTTATACACTGCGCTACATTCCGGCGCGTGAAGACCTCAATCCCATTACCGTCTTTCAGGATCGCAACCATCCGCAACGGGTCGCAGTTGACCAGTGTCCGCAAGGCGCTGTGCTGATGATAGACAGTCGCAAGGATGCACGTGCCGCCTCGGCCGGCTCCATTCTGGTTTCGCGGCTGATGATGCGAGGTGCTGCCGGCGTAGTCACCGATGGCGGCTTTCGTGATTCACCTGAAATCGCCAAGCTGTCTATTCCCGCCTATCACAATCGCCCTTCCGCCCCCACCAACCTTACCCTGCATCAGGCGCTGGACATCAACGTGCCTATAGGCTGCGGCGACGTCGGCGTTTTCCCAGGCGATGTCGTTGTAGGCGATGCCGAGGGGGTAGTCGTGATTCCTGCGCATCTGGCGCAGGAGATTGCCGTCGAATCAGTAGCAATGACAGCGTACGAAGATTTTGTCACCGAAGAAGTGCTCAAGGGCCGATCCATTATCGGGCTATATCCGGCCACTGACGAACAGGCAAACGCCGATTTTTCTGTCTGGCGACAGCGCAATGGAAGATAGTGTATTGACCATGGCGGAATCAACAACTGCGCCATGCCGGTTAGCACGCAACGCAAGCCAGATACGGCGGATCGGCCAGCCCCATGACCATTTATTGCGTTGCGCATACTCAATATTACACATCACGTATTGCATATCGCATAGTTCGTATTTATCGCAACGTTTGCATAATGGCATGATGGCGTGGCCTGTTACCAGCATAAACCATGAAACCGACCACGCCACTTGATCGCAGCCGCCAGGCGGCGCCGCAACTGTACCAGTTGCTGCGCCAGCAAATCATTGCCCTGGAACTGGCGCCTGGCACTGTGCTTGCGCGCGCTGAATTGGCCGAACGCTATGGAGTCAGCCAGACACCGGTACGTGAAGCGTTGCTGACACTGGCTGGGGAACTGCTGGTCGATATCTATCCACAAGCGTCGACCCGAGTCAGCCTGATTGATGTTGCACTGGCCAGACAGGCCCATTTTCTGCGCCAGTCTCTTGAGCTGGAACTGGTGCGGGAACTGGCCCAAGCGCATGCCCCCGGCCTGATCGACTCACTGCTCGCACTGGTGCAACAACAGGACACCTTGCGCGCCGCCGAAGATCTGAGCGCTTTCAGCCGGACCGACACACAATTTCACCGTATGCTTTATCAGGCTGCAGGAAAAGACGCGCTGTGGCATCTGGTTCACAGCAATAGCGGACATCTGGACCGATTGCGTCGCCTGCATTTGCCGGTTTCCGGCAAACTGGAACGCATCGTCAGCGATCACCATATGCTTATACAGGCGATATCCGATCGTGCACCGCTGCAGGCGCAGCAACGCCTGCGTGATCATTTATCCGGAACGCTCGAAGCCGTAGAACAGATTCAGCGTGCGCATCCTCACTGGATTCGGATGGACAACGAAACGAGGCCGTCACCACCGCCAAACCATTAAGCGGCCAGCCAGCCCCGCCAAGCCAATAATGACGACCGGTACCCGCGTTCAAGTGGTACTAAATTACATTTTGATCGCTGATCCTGCCCAGCACCTTGACTGGGCACGGAAAATCGACCATAATGCTTGACTCTTTGTTTGTTAGTACGCAGGCGCAGTAGCAAAGCGGTTATGCAGCGGATTGCAAATCCGTCCAGAGCGGTTCGACTCCGCTCTGCGCCTCCATTATTTATGCGGGTTTCAGAGCAATTCTGATATGCTGTTTTTTTCCGCAAGTGTCGCTTTTCTTCACGAAATCCCTGAATATCACCATGCGCTGCGGCTATCTGACGCTGGCGCTACCTCTATTTACCGGCTCCTGCGCCGATCATCAAAGGCCGGAAATTTACCCGGCCTGATCCCTTACCCCATTGCGACAGTTATCTGCGCCCCTATGCCGGAAATAGCCCGGGCCGAGTTGCCAGCGCCAACCGATTGAGCATCTGTTCTCTGATGCAGGATCAAACACCGCGTTAGCAATGGTGGCTTTTTTTCAAAAACCGATTCACGCTATTGATATTTAATGTAATAAGTCGTAGCATATTTTCACATGTCGTATTATTTATAAGTTATTCGCAAAACAATTCGAAATTGGCGGCCGGGTCCGCACCCGTAGTCATGTTGTTTACAGATTTGCAGCAGTTTCAGCAGTGGTTTTATTTCAGTTGCGTGATTTATCGCCGCGTCATGCATAACGGCGCTATGTGATGCAACTCACTTTAAGGGATGCGATCGACCCGCAAGCAGTCAACTGGGGTTTTGGTGCCAGGGCGGGGGAATCCAACATTCAAGGTATTAATTTTAATAATCATCAGTCCTTGGTAAAGCGCCTCAAGACGATTGGTGCAAACCCTATCGGCACCGGCGGCGGTATAGACCGACCGAGTGGTCACGCACATATAACCATCCGGGCACGCTATGCAAATCCTATTTGGAGGTCATTATGAATCACGTTCAGTCTGTGAGCGTCCTGTACGAATGCGGGATGCCCGGTGTAAAGTTCCATTACGAAAACGGGGGAACCCGCACCTTGAGTGACGAACAGGCGATTAAATTTATCAGTCTGGCGGAAAGCGAACGTCATCGCAGCGATATTGATTTCATGGATATGAATCACGTTCGCAGGTATGTCGCCAATCAGTATTTTTATTGAACCGGTAGCAACTGCCCTAGCCCTGTGGCGCC
Source organism: Advenella sp. (assembly GCA_035304425.1). GTDB lineage: Bacteria > Pseudomonadota > Gammaproteobacteria > Burkholderiales > Burkholderiaceae_B > Advenella. Next base: position 1,694 of record DATGQC010000166.1, on the reverse strand, counting down.
CGCGATTGGACGACAACCTTTACAAGCAGGTATCATGACGCATTTTCAGATATGTGATTGACAATCGTCGTGAATAGCCATAGCCAGTCATCCAGCAGCGACCTACCGGACTCAGTGCCCGTCCAGATCAGCGCACAAGTGGCAAGCGCCTGTGCGCTGATCTCGCGTCATTTAGGCAACACACTGCAAGCCATTCATCTTTTTGGCTCGGCGGTGGATGGCGGGCTCAAGCCGCAAAGCGATATCGATCTGCTGGTTACCGTGAGCGAGCCGCTGACCAACTCGGTCAGACAGGGCTTGATGATGGATTTGCAGGCCATTTCAGCCTGGCCCGTTGCCAATGGCATACGTCCATTGGAGGTGACAGTGATTCAGCACGCTGCCGTGATTCCCTGGCGATATCCGCCAATGCGGGAATGCCAGTACGGCGAATGGTTGCGCGACGAATTGGCTGCGGGCCAGATTCAGGGCGCCTGCACGGACCATGACCTTGCCATCCTTATTACCAAAGCGCGGACACACAGCATTTGCCTGCTGGGCACGCCTGCGGCGAAACTGTTCGAACCGGTACCGCAGCATGACCTGCTCAACGCATACAGTGATACGCTTGCGCAATGGCAGGCTCCCACGGACTGGGAGGGAGATGAACGCAACGTGGTGCTGGCGCTTGCACGAATCTGGTTCAGTCTGGAAACAGGCGGCTTCGCGCCAAAAGACCGCGCAGCACAATGGGCGATACAGCGGCTGCCCGCACAACACCAAACGGTGTTGCATGGCGCCATGACCTCCTACCTGGGCCAGGGCCCCGATCAAACCTCCGAAAACAGTACGCAGGTCGCTGCCTATGTGCACTACATCAAGGCGAGAATCAATGCCCTGGCGCTTTTCGCACCGCACATCGATCGCACCCGGGCAGACTGAGATTGCGGCCCGCAAGCGCGCCCGCCCCTACCGAGGCACGTTTGTGGCGGATCCGCGCCGACCCGCCAGCATTTTTCCCGAACCGCCGACCCCGTGTATATGACGGCTATCGATTGACTGCCATATCCAGACCAGAGGGCCACACCAGAAGACCACGCCAGAAGGCCACACTTGCCGGCAGCATTGGTCCGGCCGCTTGCCAACCGACCACCCCACCGGCAGTGTGGCGTATGAGAATGTCGTTAACCGGGTGGCAGATAAACCAGCGAAATATGCTCATCACTGAACGGGTCAGTCATGCCTCTTTTGCGACAGTGACGACCCTGCCGGCGACAAGGTTACCTGAGCACAGTCTATACGGAGGTCTTTAGAATAGTACATCGTGCCGTTTGGATTTTATTAATCCACGGCGTAAGATACTTCTTTCACACTCAATGTCGTCACTCGGGCGATTTTTCATCATGGCCTCGAATCCTTCTACGCTTGCATCTCCTGCGCGATCGCAGATCAACCTGGTCCCCGCCGCGGTATCGGCAGCGCTGATCATGCTCGGTCTCATCTATCTGAATGGCACCGTCAGCGGCCGCCAGGCCGCATTATGGATCGTAGGCATCCTGCTGGGTGCGACGCTCTATCACAGCGCCTTTGGTTTCACATCGTCCTGGCGCGTATTTATTTCGGATCGGCGTGGCGCCGGACTGCGGGCGCAAATGTTAATGCTGGCCTTCGGCTGCCTGTTGTTTTTCCCTGTTCTTGGCAATGGCACGCTATGG
>DATGQC010000165.1:0-2974 GCA_035304425.1 Advenella sp. | reverse complement strand
ATATTGCGTCGACCTGGCAGGGGGCGTCCGATAGACTCCCAGGTTTTGCGTCCCATGATGATGGGCTTGCCCATGGTCAGCGTCTTGAAGCGTTTCAGGTCGCCCGGCAAATGCCAGGGCAGGGTGTTGTTCACGCCGATGGCTCGGTTTTCGATGGCATAGGCAACAAGAATAATCAGTGTAGGCATGTCGGTTCCTGTATAGGGGGCGCAGGCAGCCGGCTCATGGCGGCTGCGTCTGAACGGGCAGGTTCAGACTGCGACCGGCGCCTTGATATGCGGATGAAACTGGTAATCGGCAATGTCGAAGTCTTCATATTCATAGTCGAAAATGGAATCGGGTTTGCGACGAATGATCAGCCGTGGGAAGGGGTATGGCGTACGTGATAATTGCAACCGGGCCTGTTCAATATGGTTGCTGTACAAATGGCAGTCGCCGCCGGTCCAGATAAAGTCGCCAGGCTCCAGATTGCATTGCTGCGCGACCATGTGCGTGAGCAGGGCATAGCTGGCAATATTGAACGGCACGCCCAGGAATATGTCGGCGCTGCGCTGGTAGAGCTGGCAGGACAGTTTGCCGTCAGCCACGTAGAACTGGAAGAACGCATGGCAGGGCGGCAGCTTCATTTGTCCGATATCAGCCACGTTCCAGGCCGAGACAATCAGCCGGCGAGAGTCCGGGTTGGATTTGATTTGCTCAATGACCTGTGTGATCTGGTCGATATGGCCGCCGTCGGGCTTGGGCCAGGAGCGCCACTGTACGCCGTACACCGGGCCCAGGTTGCCCTGGGCATCGGCCCATTCGTCCCAGATGGTGACGCCGCGTTCCTGCAGCCAGCGCACGTTCGAGTCTCCGCGCAAAAACCACAGCAGTTCGATGAAAATGCTTTTGGTGTGCAGCTTCTTGGTGGTGACCAGGGGGAAGCCTTCTGCCAGGTTAAAGCGCATCTGATGACCGAATACCGAGCGGGTGCCGGTGCCGGTGCGGTCTGTCTTGGCGACGCCATGCTCCATGACGTGGCGCATGAAATCTTCATACTGCTGATTCATCGTTATGCCTCGGCGATTACGTAAGCGTGGGTAATGGTTGCCGATTTTTCCAGCATGGCAACGGCAGAACAGTATTTTTCGTGGGACAGGCTGACCGCCCGCTCCACCGCTTTTTCAGGCAGATTCTTGCCGGTGACGGTGAAGACGAAATGGATTTTGGTAAAAACCTTCGGGTCGGTCTCGGCCCGTTCGCCCTGTACCGTGACCTGGCAGCGGCTGACCTGGTGGCGGCCGCGTTTGAGAATGAGTACGATATCGTAGGCCGAGCAGCCGCCGGCGCTCACCAGCATCATCTCCATGGGGCGTGGCGCCAGATTGTTGCCGCCGCCCTCAGGCGCACCATCCATGGCAACAGTGTGTCCGCTACCGGTCGTGGCAACGAACAGCATGCCTTCGGGGCCATTCCACTCGATCTTGCATTCCATGATTGTTTCCTGCATTAAATCAAAATCAAATCATAACCCATTGCTACAATAGACGATCGGGCAGACTCCACCGGGTTACCAAATCGGTTGCCGGCGGCGCCTGCGCCGTTCTTTTCCTGTCCTTTCCAACACAGGCTGACTTATGACCGAAAAAGCTATAGTTGCACAAGAATTTGACCGTCGTTATTCGCTTGCCGACCGGGTTCTGGCGGAAATCGGGACCGCGCTTGAAGTGCTCTCGGGCGCCTCGCGCGCTTCGCGCCCCAATCCTGCCGGTCCGCATGCGGCGGCCGATGCGCCTGATCTGAGCCAGGCCGAAGCCAGGCATGCGGCCGGCCTGATGCGCGTCAATCATGTCGGAGAAGTATGCGCCCAGGCACTGTACCGCGGGCAGGCGCTCATGTGCAGGGAAGCGTCGGTGCGCAAGGTATTTGAAACCGCCGCACAGGAAGAGGTGGATCATCTGTCCTGGTGCCGTGACCGTATCCGTGAGCTGAACAGCCATACCAGCCTGCTCAATCCGCTATGGTATGCCGGTTCTTTCGGGCTGGGAGTGCTGGCCAGTGCCGCCGGTCGGGAACGCAACCTGGGCTTTATGGCTGAGACCGAACGCCAGGTAGAGGCGCACCTGGAGCGTCACCTGACCGATCTGCCCGCGCAGGACAGCCGCTCGCGCGCCATTGTTCAGCAGATGAAGCAAGACGAGGTCCATCATCGTGAAACCGCCGAACAGCACGGCGGCGCGCCACTGCCTTTGCCGGTGCGCGGCATCATGACCGCCATGTCCAAAGTCATGACCACGCTGGCGTATCGCGTTTGACCTTCCTGCGCTAACGCCTTGCCTCTCGCAGTGCAACGCAGGGCAGGGCGATGTAGCCGAGCATGCCAGAAGCCTCGCACGCTGCGCCTGAGCGCGCTCGATGGCAGCTTGTCGGCGCATTCACAAGGGGCGGTTGCCCTGGCAATTTCCCGTTGTGCTGAACAATTTGCTGGCTGATTGTTGTGAATATGCCACAACTCGCCGGCGAATTCTGTTTTTTTTCGCCAGCAGGGGCGTAAAATATCCAGACATACCCGCACACCAGCGTAATTACCTATAGACATGAGGGGCGAGTGTGTCTGTTTTGAAACAGATTGAAGTAAATCGGATGCAAATTCAAACGCTTGACTGATATTTTTCTTGCATCGCACAAAAAAAAGCAGTACTATTTGTTTAACGGATGACGAAATGGTCTTTCGGAAATTCGCAGTAAGCAGTAACAGCAGTTCTGCAGTTCGCCACATTCAAGAATAAACGTTGGCGCCACAGTAACCGCTCGCATTGCCCGCAGTAAGAGAAGTTGTTTCTTATCTGCCTGCTGCTTGAGTTTCTTGCCCATTTGTCTTGCCAAGGTTGTCTCCTCCACCCTCCTCCTTTGGTGGATTTAGCCCAAGATCGCAAGGTCTTGGGCTTTTTTTTGTCCGCATTTTCCTGCCTGCCCCTTGTGGCGCGGGAGCGCG
>DATGQC010000164.1:0-7947 GCA_035304425.1 Advenella sp. | reverse complement strand
AAAATCTATACTGATTGTCATGGCTGCATTGGCTTCGGGTAGTGCGCTGGCCGCGTATCCGGAGAAGCCCATTACGATGATTATCCCGTTTCCGCCGGGCCAGGCCACCGATACCTTTGCCCGTGCGCTTGCCGATGAATTGGGTAAAGCGATGGGGCAGCCTGTTATCACGGAAAACAAAGCCGGCGCCGGCAGCAATATTGGCATGCAGCAAGCAGTGAGGGCCAAGCCAGACGGTTACACAATTGTAGTAGGAGGCAGCGCGGCAGCAGTTAACCAGACCCTTTACTCAAAGCCAGGATATAGCCTGCAGGGCGATCTGCAGGCCGTATCGGGTGTATTTTCCGTGCCGCTGATTTTTCTGGCCAATCCCAAGTCAGGGATTGATTCCCTGCAGGATGTAGTCGATAAATCCCGGGCGCAGCCCGATTCGCTGGCTTATGCCAGTGCCGGAATTGGTGGAACGCAACACCTGTCGGCAGAAATGTTCCAGGCAGGTACCGATATTTCCCTCAGGCATATTCCCTATAAAGGCAGCGGCCCTGCACAAACCGACTTTATTGGCAATCAGGTACCGCTCATGGTTGACTCGGTGACCGCCGCATTGCCTTATATCAAGGACAAGAAAGCCGTGCCCCTGGGCGTGACAACGGCAGCGCGCTTAAAGGCGCTGCCCGAGGTGCCGACCGTGGGTGAGATGGTCCCCGGTTTTGAGGCCATTGGCTGGGCCGCCGTTTTTGTACCCCGGCAAACACCCGCAGATGTGGTGGAAAAATTGAACAGTGAAATCGTCAAGGTGCTCAACGGTCCTAAATTGTCGACTTTTATCGCTGATCGCGGGGCGATGCCGATGCCGCAAACAACGCAACAGGCCAATGACTTTATCAAGGCTGAAGTTGCCAAATGGGGTAAGGCAGTGAAAGATTCGGGCGCGACAGTCGATTAAAGCACTGCGTTGTTAGCAACGGCGCTGTTATATAGCGAGACGGGACTTGATTGGTTCGGCAGCGCCGCTTGTGCAAAATACGCTTGCCATCAGCCGGTCTTGCGAAACGTCAGATTTATGCGGTTTGAGCCGAGCAATGGGTGCGGATTGTCTTTAAGCGGCATGACGCCGTGATAACGCAAACGATCGGGGCCGCCCCAAACCACAATGTCGCCGTGAAACAGCGGAATTTTCTGGGGGCGGTCGCTGCGTTTGAGGCCGCCGAATTGAAACATGGCGGGCATTCCCAGCGAGACTGACACAATGGGCGCTGAAAAATCAGTTTCATCCTTATCCTGATGCAGGCTGAGCCGGGCGCCCGGGACGTAGCGGTTGATCAGGCAGGAATCAGGCTTGAAATCGTCATAACCACAACGGCCTGCGGCCTGTCTGGCGAGCGCCAGAAATATGTCCGGCATAGCGGGCCATGGCCGGCCGGTTTCAGGATCAATCGCCGCATAACGATAGCCCTTGCGATCGGCAGTCCAACCGGCAGCGCCGCAGCAGGTGAGGGCGACGGACATGGTGTAGCCGCCTGGCGTAACCATATGGCGAAATGGCGACTGCTGTCGGATCTGACGCAGCTGCGCCACGACCGTGTCTACATACTCAAGCGCGTATCCTCGCAAAACCCATGCGCCGGGTCCCAATTGCAGGTCTGCAGCATCTATCTCGGGGGCCGGCAAGGCGTCAGGTGTAAAGAGGGAAATTGTATTCATAACATTTGCGGTCAACCATCGCATAGCTCGCCACGTCTGGCGCACAGTAAAAAGGCGTGTCGGAAATCCGCCCTTCTGCATAAAACGACATAAGCGCAGTGAGGCAGATAAGCTCAGATCCGTAAAGCGATGGTGTTGGTTCTCCTGGCGACGTTAAGACGTTAACTGCTTGTATTACCTGTTCCTCTGAGTGCAACGATTTTTTTTACGTATAAAAAATACCCGTATGTACCATGCCGGCAAAAAGCGGAGCCGCAAAACCCGCAGCCTGTAAACAACGAATCCGGCTGTTGCTGGGACCGGCGACACCGGCTTGCAGGGTCTGTCTGCGACATTGCGTTCTTACTGTGGTTTAATGTTTCATTTGCTGAAGCGAAAAAGCGCGTTTTTAACGGAAGCAACACAGTAGCGAATCAACGCGGGGGCTGGCAGCCTATATGGATAATGGGCTGGCCGGGCTTAATGGCCTTAGTCGGCTTTTATTTGGCTTGCATAGCCTTGACGGACTTGAAGACCAGTAAGGCCATATTGGTTGAGACGACCGTTCTGCTTCCGATCAAGCTGTTATTTTATAATAATACTGTTTAAATATATAGTATTTTATTTTTGGTTACCCATGTCTGAGCAATCGTCCCATCCATCATATCTGACAACGCCCGTGCTGCTTTTGATGGCGATCGCTTGCGGCCTCTGTGCCGGAGGTAACTATTTTAATCAGCCGCTGCTGCATTCCATCTCGGTCAACCTGGGTATTACAGAGACCCAGGCAGCCCTTACCGTCACGGTCGCGCAGGTTAGCTATGCGTTGGGTCTGCTGTTCATCGTGCCGCTGGGCGACAAGTTCGAGCGCAGGCAACTTGCTGTCGGGTTAATGGTTCTGGCTGCGATCGGACAATTTATTAGTGGCCTGGCAATCAACAGCGGGATGTTGTTTGTGGGCGTGGGCATGGCCGGACTGTTTTCAGTTGCCGCACAGGTACTGGTGCCAATGGCAGCCATTCTGTCGGCTCCGTCACGTAGCGGACGCGCAGTGGGCATGGTTATGAGCGGGCTGCTCACAGGCATTTTGCTTGCCCGAAGCGTCGCCGGCCTGCTGTCCGGTATTGGCGGGTGGTCGACCGTATATCTGGTATCCGGTGTGATCATGCTTATCATTGCAAGCATCCTCTGGCTTAAGCTGCCATCCTCCCGAAACCCGCAAACCCACGGCTATTTTGCCATTCTTGCGTCACTGCTTACTTTATTGCGTGAACAGCCGCGTCTGCGCACTCGTGCGCTCATGGGCGGACTGGGCTTTGCGTCGGTCAGTGCGCTGTTTTCGACCATGGCATTGCTGCTGGCCGGCCCTGCGCATGGGTTGAATGATGTGACCATTGGTTTGGTGGGCCTGGCTGGCGTCATGGGCGCGCTAATGGCTTCACTGGGCGGTCGGCTGGCAGATCGTGGTCTGGGTGATACGGTCACTGCCATCAGTGTTGTCCTGTTGCTGGTCAGTTGGGGCCTGCTGTGGCTGGGGCACGATAATCTGTGGTGGTTTATTGCAGGCATGCTGGTGATCGATCTTGCGCTGCAAGGCGTGCACATCAATAACCAAACCACCATATTCGCCTTGCTGCCCCATGCCCGGTCACGTTTGAATGCCGTCTATATGACCAGCTATTTCATTGGCGGCGCTTCCGGATCGACGCTGGGCACGGTGGCCTGGACTTACGGCGGATGGGCCGGGACCTGTCTGCTGGGAGGACTATTGGCGATCATGACAGGTCTGGCCACCTGGGCAGACCGCAGGATCAAATCAGCGATCGAGCGTGCCGACCATGCACCCGCAGCAGTAACAGAACATTAGACGTCAATTTTTAATAATTTTTTACCTAGGGAGACACAAATGAAAATTTTCTATTCCGCTGCTTCGCCTTTCGTGCGCAAGACAATGATTGTTGCCGACGAACTTGGGGTAGTGGACCGAATTGAACGTTTGCCGGCAGCTGCCAGTCCTGTAAATCGCGATCGCAATATTATTCCGTTCAATCCGCTGGGCCAGGTGCCAACGTTTATCACGGATGACGAGCAGGTGCTGTTCGATAGCAAAGTCATTTGTGAGTACCTGAACACGACGTTCAAGGGCAAGTTGTTTGGCGACGACAATACGCGCTTCAAGTTGCTGACAGATCATGCGGTGGCCGATGGCGCCATTGCCGCCGCATTGTTGGTCCGCTATGAACTACTGGCCCGTCCCGAAGCGTTGCGCTGGGACGAATGGCTGGAGGGCCAGACCGATAAAATCACCACTGCATTACAGTACTTCGAAGATAAGGCGCAGACGCTCTATGACCGAATAGATATTGTTACTATTACGCTGGCGTGTGTTTTCGATTATCTGGATTTCCGACTGCCCGACTACAACTGGCAGAAGCGTTTTCCGGCCCTGAAAGCCTGGTATGACAAGTTTTCCGTACGGGAAAGCATTGCCAAAACCAAGCCTCAGTAAGTAGGGTGCTGGTTCACTGCCACCGCCTTGCTCGTCGTCGCTGTCGTCAATTCATGCCGCCAACCATTCGCGCTTATTTGGGGGCAGGGACTTTGCAGACCGGTTAAGGGGCACACGGGCAATGCATATTACGAACCGAAGGACTTTTCTTCAGTTGATGGCGGCAGCGGGCGTTGGCCTGCTCGCGCCTGCAGTGGTCCGTGCACAGAAGGGGATGGAGCAGTTTTATGATTTGCCGGCGTTTGGCAACGTCAGCTTCATGCACATCACAGACCTGCAGGCCCAATGGAAACCGTTGTATTATCGCGAACCTGCTGGTCTGGCGGCGATGCGTTCAGCCGAGGCAACCCCGCTCAATGTGAGCGGCGATGTGTTGCTGCAATATTACAACCTGATGATCGGCTCGGCCCAGGCCTATGCTTTCAGCAGCGCAGACTATATCGCTTCGGCAGCCGACTACGGGAAGCTGGGCGGGGTAGCGCATCTTGCATCGTTGATTGGCATTGTCAGGCGCTCCCGCAAGCAGGCATGGCTGCTGGACGGAGGCAATGGCGCGCTGGCATCGTCGGCCTCCTGGGCCGCCACTGATGGAGCGATGGCACTTCAGCATGCCCTGGGCGTAGACCTGGGTTTGCCGGACCGGGCGCATATTCAGGCAGCCGCAGCTTCAGAGGATGCTGGCCTGAAGCGGCCACCGGATTCCAATTTACCGGCATCCGCACAGGGGCGAACCACGCACTACCCGTACATTGCACACAATGTGTTCGATCCGGTTAACGATAAGCCGCTATATGCGCCTTATATCCTGCAGAAGAGAAATGGCATTACGGTCGCCATTATTGGACAGACTGCCCATAATGAGCGGTTTGTCAGCGGTAGCTGCGGCCGACATGCCATGCCAGGCGCCAAAACCGGTGTAAAAGACCAATTGGTTATACGTGTGGACGAAGACGATTTACAGCGCGTTGTTGATGAAGTGCGGGGCAAAGGTGCGCAAGCCGTGCTCCTGCTATCGCGGGCCGGGGTTGATGCAGACTTGCAACTGGCAAGCCGCGTCGCCGGCATTGACGTGATACTGGGCGGGCGTTCAGTGACGCCATTGCCGGAACCCATTCTTGTTTCCAATAACAAAGGTAAAACCGCTGTTACCAACGCGGGCGCGCAGGGGCGGTTTCTGGGCGTATTGGATCTGGATATTGGCAAAGGCGGCTTGGTCGATTTGCGCTATAACCTGTTGCCAGTGGTGACCAGTTTTGTACAGGCCGACAGCCGCACGGCAAAAAGGGTCGATGATACGTATGCGATAGCCAAGACCAGCTTGTCAGAGAAAATAGCCAAGACTGAAGGGTTGCTTTACCGCCGGGGCACGTTCAACGGCACCTGGGATGAACTCCTGTTGCAAGCCATGTTACAGCACAGCGGGGCGCAGATAGCCCTGTTTCCCGGATATCGCTGGGGAGCAACGCTGTTGCCTGGCGCTGCAATCACCCGTGAAGACATTATCAACCAGTTGGCACTGGGCGAAACACACATGTGTACGGGTACAGTGCGCGGTGGGGATATTCGTGCCGCGTTGGAGAGCGCTGCTCAGGCGCTTTTCAGCCCTGACGCATACAAACGCTCGGAACAGGATATGTTGCGAACCGGCGGTTTGCACTACCGAGTCGATCCCAATCAGGCGCAAGGCAAGCGTATTACGAACGTCATGGTCGAAGGTCAGCCGCTGCTGGCTGATGAAAAATATAATGTGGCCACCTGGGGGGTGATCGTGCCGTTCGAATCTGGCCAGGCCGAGCCAACTGAGGCGAGCGGGGCGGAAAGCAAAACGAAAATTAGCGAAGACATTGAAAGTAACGAAGCGGCGCAGGGCAACGTGACAACCATTGAATCAGAAGATATGCCGGCCAGAACGACGCCGACCATGCTGGATGTGCTGGAAAACTATTTGAAGCAGCGCAAGACAATACCGCAGATCGACACTTATAAGCCGGAGATTGTCGGGGAGCGTCGACGGGTTTAGCGTTTGCTTTGGGGTGTGAAAATTTGCCAGATACGTTTCACTCTTCAACCTTGTTATGCGATTCCTGCAATGCCTTGTTCTTGGCTCTGGTATCCCAAACAACCAGTCCAAAGATAAGATTGCAAACGGCCCATATTAAAATAATCATGGTTACGCCCATGCCCTCGGCGTTTTCGGTGCCGCGTGGCAGGGCGCTGGACTGCGACCCGCGGTCAAATACGCCCATACCGACCACGACCCAGCCAATCATGGCAAGGTTAAAGGCGATGAAAAGCCATTTGACGACTTTGCCGGTCAGGGTTCGCTGGGGTTTTTCCAACTGAAAACCGCAAGAGACGCATTTGGTCGCCGCGTCTTCAAGTTCGGTCGTGCACTTCGGGCATGTTTTCATCCGGGCGCTCCTGTCTCCATTTTTGGCATCGGCAACAGCCCAGGCGGTCACCGCTTTTACATGCGTCTGACGCCGGATCTGGCAATGCGCTCCGTTTTGTTCATTTACAGTAAGTTGGCATATACGCCGTACTTTAACCGTCACTGCCAATGCCTGTGCATGAATTTTTTGCAGCGAGGCGGGCTCACGGTTCGCATGCATCCAGCGCCGGCGTCGTCAATTTCAATGCAACCGCGATTGAGCGCACTGCCCGTATTAGTATATGTGCAATAATATACTCGGATTCCCGTATCAGGAATCCGTGATTGCCAATTAGATCCGGATCAGCCGCTTACCCAGATTTTCACCCCGATACAGTTCAGCAATTGCACCAGGCGCCGTGTGCAGACCATCGGTGACGTGTTCCCGATAAGTCAGTTTGTTTGTCCGGACCAGTTGCTCTAGCTGCTCAACGTATGAAGCATAGGTATCTTTATGATCAAACAGGATGAATCCCTGCATTCTGGCCCGGCGCGTGAGCAGAATGCGATTTACGCGCGGGCCCAGGGGCGGCGGATCCCAGCTGGGTATGGATGCTGTTCCGCACACAATCACCCGGGCACCGATAGCCAGATGCTGCATGACTGCGTCTGAAATGGTTCCTGCCGTGTTATCGAAATAGACATCCACACCATCCGGGCATGCCTGTTTAATGGCTTGATCAATATCGTCAGTTTTATAGTTGATGACATGATCATAGCCAAATGCTTCATAACATGCTTTGACTTTTTCAGGTGAACTGGTCAGGCCGACCGTACGACAGCCCATTGTTTTAGCCAGTTGTCCCACGCAAGAGCCCACGCCCCCGGCTGCGGTAGACACCACGACGGTATCGCCCGGTTTGGGAGAGCCCAGTTTGTCCAGTGCGGTGGCAGCCGTGATGCCATTCAAGCCCAATACACCCAGATACAGGGAGGGGGGCAGATCGCTGGCGGTTATTTTCTGTACAATCGCCTCGGGCTTGACCGTGGCGCAGGTTTGCCAGCCGAACCAACCCATCAGCCGCTCGCCCTTGCTCACTGACGGGACCGTCGAGTCGACAACCGTTCCCACGCAAAGCGAACGCATCACATCGCCCACATTCACACTTGCGTAGTTATTGGCATCGGCCAGCCAGCCACGCATCGCCGGATCGACCGACAGCCATTCATTGCGCACCCGTATTTGCCCGGTGTCAAGTTCAGGCAGCGGCTGCTTTTCCAGTCGGAAATTTTCTGCAGCGGGAATGCCGGCTGGCTTGGATATTACCCGGATGACTTCGTTTTCATGCGTATTCATATATCCCCTATATGTATAAAATCGTCT
>DATGQC010000163.1:0-3266 GCA_035304425.1 Advenella sp. | reverse complement strand
GGAGGATACAGGGCCTCGACCCCGACTTTTAGCACGTCCTGGGCCCAAACGGGCGCGCCGATCGTGCCGGCGGCAAGGATGCCTGCCGCAATGAGCGTTTTGATATTCATAATTGCCGCCTTGAAAAAGAAAAAAGCCTCTGAATAATCAGAGGCTTGACATTATAAACCAGCGCCAGAACCGGATAGAGGCCTCTGGCGCTAAAGCCTACACTTAGTTCTTGGTTTGATCAACCAGTTTGTTTTTGGCGATCCAGGGCATCATGGCGCGCAGTTTTTCGCCGACCACTTCGATGTCCGACTCGGCATTGATGCGACGACGGGAAGTCAGTGTCGGTGCACCGGCTGCGTTTTCAATGATGAAGCTTTTCGCGTATTCGCCGGTCTGGATGTCTTTCAGAACCTCACGCATGACCTGTTTGGTTTCGTCAGTCACAATGCGCGGACCGGTCACGTACTCGCCATACTCGGCATTATTGGAGATGGAGTAGTTCATGTTGGCGATACCACCTTCGTAGATCAGGTCAACAATCAGCTTGAGTTCGTGCAGGCACTCGAAGTAGGCCATTTCAGGTGCGTAACCCGCTTCCACCAGTGTTTCAAAACCAGCCTTGATCAGTTCCACGGCGCCGCCGCAAAGCACGGCCTGCTCGCCGAACAAATCGGTTTCGGTCTCTTCACGGAAGTTGGTTTCAATGATACCGGCGCGGCCGCTGCCGATGGCGCTGGCGTAGGACAACGCCACATCACGCGCTGCACCGGATTTGTCCTGATGTACGGCGATCAGGGAAGGAACGCCGCCGCCCTGCGAATAGGTGCCGCGAACAGTGTGGCCGGGCGCTTTGGGCGCAATCATGATGACGTCGATATCATCACGCGGCACCACCTGGCCATAGTGTACGTTAAAGCCATGGGCGAAAGCCAAGGCCGCGCCGGCCTTGATGTTGCCATGAACATGCTCTTTGTATACCTGGGCGATGTTTTCATCGGGCAACAGGATCATGACCAGATCAGCCGTTTTAACGGCGTCTGCCACTTCAGCCACTTTCAAACCGGCATTGGCAGCTTTGTTCCAGGATGCGCCATTTTTGCGCAGGCCAACGGTGACATTGACACCGGATTCGTGCAGATTCAGTGCGTGGGCATGGCCCTGGGAACCGTAACCGATAATGGCAACATTTTTCCCTTTGATCAGGGACAGGTCACAATCTTTGTCGTAAAAAACTTTCATTTAAAGCCTCAAGAATTTAGTTAAATTTGTTTGAATGTCTGCTTACTGCGGTACTGCCAGATTACATCACCCGCAGGATACGTTCGCCGCGCCCGATACCGGACACGCCTGTGCGAACAGTTTCCAGGATCGCACTGCGATCCAGCGCAGACAGAAACGCCTGGATCTTTTCCTGTACACCCGTCAGTTCAATTGTGTAGGACTTATCGGTCACATCCACAATATGCCCCCTGAAGATGTCGGCCAGGCGCTTGATTTCTTCACGCTCCTTGCCTACCGCGCGGACTTTGACCAGCATGAGTTCACGCTCGACATGCGCCCCTTCGGTCAAGTCGACTACTTTAACCACATCAACCAACCGGTTCAAGTGTTTCGTGATCTGTTCAATGACGTCGTCAGAACCGGCAGTCATGATGGTCAGTCGTGACAGCGTCGCGTCTTCGGTCGGTGCTACAGTGAGCGTTTCAATATTGTAGCCGCGGGCCGAGAACAGGCCCACCACGCGGGACAGGGCACCGGGTTCATTTTCCAGCAGAATGGAGATAATGTGTTTCATGGTTTCCCCTTACAAGTCTTCTGAACCCAGCAACATTTCGGTCAGGCCCTTGCCTGCCTTGACCATCGGCCAGACATTTTCGGTCCGGTCGGTGATGAAGTCCAGGAAGACCAGACGGTCTTTGTGCTTGCCGAAAGCTTCCTTGATGGCCGGCTCGACATCGGCCGGCTTATCGATTTGCAGGCCGATGTGGCCATAGCTTTCGACCAGTTTGACGAAGTCGGGGATCGAGTCCATGTACGACTCGGAATAGCGCGACTGATAGTCGATTTCCTGCCATTGGCGCACCATGCCCAGGTAACGGTTGTTCAGGCACAGCACTTTTGGCGTGAAATGATACTGCGTGCAGGTCGCCAGCTCCTGGATGTTCATCTGGATCGATGCTTCGCCGGTCACAACGGCAATTTGCGCATCGGGATGCGCCATCTGCACACCCATGGCGTACGGCAGGCCGACGCCCATCGTGCCCAGGCCGCCCGAGTTGATCCAGCGGCGCGGATGGTTGAACCGGTAATATTGCACCGCCCACATCTGGTGCTGACCCACGTCCGAGGTGACGAAGGCATTACCCTCGGTGACCTTGCACAGGGTTTCGATGACAAATTGCGGCTTGATCAGTTCGCTGCCCTGATCGTATTTCAGACAATCGCGTCCACGCCAGTCGTTGATCTGTTTCCACCAGGCCTGCAGCGAGCGGCTGCTTTTCTGTTCGGCCAGTGCGTCTGCCACCAGCGGATTCATTTCCTGCAGCACTTCCCTGACGTTGCCCACAATGGGGATGTCAACCTTGACGCGCTTGGAAATGGACGATGGGTCGATATCGATATGAACGATCTTGCGCTGGGCCTGGGCAAAGTGCTTGGTATTGCCGATCACGCGGTCATCAAAGCGTGCGCCGACAGCGATCAGCACATCGCAGTTCTGCATGGACATATTGGCTTCATACGTGCCATGCATGCCCGGCATACCCAGATACTGATCGGCATCGGGGTTCTGCGCACCCAGCGCCATGAGCGTGGTGGTAACCGGCGCGCCGCTGAGCCGCACCAATTCGCGCAGTTCATCGGATGCGTCCGACAGGATGACCCCGCCGCCGGCGTAAATCATGGGACGCTCGGCGCCCGCCAGCAGCTGGGCGGCCTTTTTGATCTGCCCCAGATGGCCCTTGACCACCGGCGCATAAGAGCGCATCTTGATTTCAGACTTGGGCGGCGCGTATTTGCACATGGTCATGGAGATATCTTTGGGGATATCCACCAGAACCGGGCCGGGACGGCCAGTGCGGGCAATATAAAATGCCTTGCGCATGGTATCGGCCAGATCACGTACGTCGCGGACCAGGAAATTGTGCTTCACGCAGGGTCGGGTAATACCGACCGTATCGCATTCCTGGAAGGCGTCTTCACCAATGGCCTTGGTGGGTACCTGTCCGCTGATGATGACCAGCGGTATGGAATCCATGTAGGCAGTGGCAATGCCG
>DATGQC010000162.1:0-3268 GCA_035304425.1 Advenella sp. | reverse complement strand
GGCCACCTTGCGTGCAAAGCCCATTTCATGCGTGACGCATAACATGGTTACGCCAGACTCCTCGGCAAGATTGACCATGACGTCCAGCACCTCTTTGACCATTTCCGGATCCAGCGCAGAGGTCGGCTCATCAAACAGCAGCACCTTGGGATTCATGCATAACGAACGGGCGATGGCAACCCGCTGCTGCTGGCCGCCGGATAGCTGGCCGGGAAACTTGTCTGCCTGGTCCGGTATGCGCACGCGTTCCAGGTACTGCATGGCGTTGTCCCGCGCTTGCTGCTGCGACTGCTTCAGGACCCAGACGGGCCCCAGCGTGAGGTTTTCGAGTACGGTCAGATGGGGAAACAGATTAAAGTGCTGGAACACCATTCCCACATTTTTGCGCACCTGTTCGATTTTTTTCAGATTGTCGGTCAACTCAGTCCCGTCAACAATGATTTTGCCTTCCTGATGCGACTCCAGCGCGTTAATGCAGCGGATCAGCGTCGATTTTCCGGAACCCGACGGGCCGCAGATCACGATGCGCTCGCCCGCTGCGACATCCAGATTGATATCGCGCAGGACATGGAACTGGCCGTACCACTTGTTGACGTTTTCCATAAGGATGATAGTTTCTGACACAGATACACTCCAGGGTCTGGCGGCTAACGCGTATAGCCCGTGTCCAGTTGCGCTTCAAGTCGTTTTGAATAGCGGGACATGGCAAAGCAAAACAGAAAATAGATCAGGGAAATGAACAAATAGGCTTCAATACTGAAACCGCGCCACACCGGGTCCGACAGCGACGCCTTGGCCGACAGCGTCAAATCGTAAATGCCAATCACCACCACCAGCGACGTATCCTTGAACAGGGCGATGAAAATGCTCACCAGGGGCGGGATCACTATCCTGAGCGCCTGCGGCAGCACAATTTTGCGCATGGTCTGCCAATAATTCAGGCCAATAGACTGCGCGCCTTCGATCTGTCCCCGGGGAATCGCCTGCAGTCCGCCACGGACGGTCTCTGCCACGTAGGCAGAGGCAAACATGATGATGGCGATCTGCGCACGCAACAGTTTATCAAAGGACATCCCTTCAGGCAGAAACAGCGGCAACATGACCGAAGACATAAAGAGCAGGCTGATCAGCGGCACGCCGCGGATAATTTCAATATATACGACGCACAGCGCCTTGATGACCGGCATATCCGAACGACGCCCCAGCGCCAGCACCACGCCGACAGGAAAGGCAAATGCAATGCCGAAGGTCGACAGAATCAGCGTGAGCGGCAGGCCGCCCCAACGGGTATTTTCGACATAGGAAAGGCCGGCAAAGCCGCCCCACATCAGACAGGCAACTAGCGCCAGCCCGACTGCCCAGATGACAAACAGGCGCATATCCCGGAAGCGCCGCATGGCGCTGCAGACGATGACCGCCAGTAACACCAGCGTAGCCAGCAGCGGGCGCCACTGCTCATCGTAAGGATACGTGCCAAACAGGATGAGCCGGTACTTTTCCCGTATAAAAGCCCAGCATGCGCCCCCTGGGCCGGCACGGCATTCCTGGGCATTGCCGGCGGTGAAATTGGCCTTGAGCAGGGCCCACTCAACAAGAGGCGGCAACCCCATCAGCAGCAGCCATACCATGAGCATGGTAATCAGGATATTGAGCGGCGAGGAAAACAGGCGCTCGCGCAGCCAGCCGATAACGCCGCTTTTCCCCCTGGGCGGTGGCAATGCCGCCACGACACCCGAATCGCGATTCGTGATATTCATGACTAACGCTCCACCAGCGCAATGCGTCGGTTATACCAGTTCATGAACAGGGAAATGGACAGGCTGACGGTCAGATACGCCGCCATGACAATGAGAATGCCTTCTATGGCCTGCCCCGTCTGGTTCAGCGTCGTATTGATGATGGACACAATATCCGGATAGCCGATCGCCACCGCCAGCGAACTGTTTTTCATCAGGTTCAGGTAAGTACTTGTCAACGGCGGCACCATGATCCGCAGCGCCTGCGGCAACACCACCAGCCGCAGTGCGCGCCGACGGCTCAGCCCCACGGAGCCGGCCGCTTCCCACTGGCCGCCTGGCACGGCCTGTATCCCGGAACGCACAATTTCTGCGACAAAGGCCGAGGTATAGATCACCAGGCCGCTTAGCAGCGCAGTCAACTCCGGTGAAATACTGGCGCCTCCGGCAAAGTTGAACCCCTTGAGCTCAGGAATGCTGAAGGCCAGTTGCCCGCCACCAAGAAAATACCCGGCCACCGGCAACAGGATAAAAAGCGCAAGGCCTATCGGCCACAGCGATGTTTGGGCGCCGGTTTGGATTTGCCTGCGACGCAAATACCGCCCCGCCGCCAGGGTGAGCAGCAGCGCGGCCACGGCGCCGGCCACAATCCATGTCAGGCTCTCACCGTGCGCGGCGGGGAAGCGCAGGCCCCGGTTCGACAGAAATACGCCAGGCACCGGATGCATCGCCTGGCGTGGACCGGGCAGGGTCTCCACAATGAGCGCGTACCAAAAAAAAAGCTGAATCAACAACGGGATATTGCGTAGCACCTCGACATACACCGCCGCCAGTTTTGCGATCAGCCAGTTCTTGGACAATCTGGCTACCCCGACCACCATCCCCAAAAGCGTGGCCAGCACGATACCGGCGAACGAAACATAAAGGGTATTGGAGAGGCCAACCAGAATGGCGCGCCGATAGGTGTCTGTCGGCGAATAATCAATCAGCGACTCGCCGATGGCAAACCCGGCCTCGCGTCCCAGGAAATCAAAGCCGCTGCGGATATTGCGCACCTGCAGATTATGCATGGTATTGGAAACCAGATACCAGACGCCAACGGCCACCAGCCCGAGCACGATCGCCTGATAGACGATCGAGCGAAATGTTGGATCACTCCAGGAAAAGGCCAGGCCTTTGGATTTGTTTTTCTTCATGCGTTACAGTGTCGATCGAAGCCGGCGTCAGCCGGCGCCGGTTCCTGCGATCAGGTGCGAATCAAAAGGTCGAAACCACATCGTACCTGTTTTTGGCGTTCAGCGAACCGGCATGGCGTAAAGAATGCCACCATTGTGCCAGGTGTTGTTCAGGCCACGTTCCAGTTTAAGCGCACTGTCGGCGCCCACATTGCGGGCAAAGTTCTCGCCATAATTGCCCAGCGTTTTAATGATGTTGTAGGCCCATTTTTCATCGACGCCCAGATTTTTTCCCATGCCGGGACTGGTGCCCAAAATACGCTGAATATTGGGATTGGGCGATTTGGTCATTTCGTC
>DATGQC010000161.1:0-5341 GCA_035304425.1 Advenella sp. | reverse complement strand
ACCAATAATTTCAACGCGCCGGCGTCGATCGCCGTCGCCGCTGTGCTATATGTCTTCCGTACGCTGGTGAATGATGAAATCCCGCTCAATGCGGGTTGTCTCAAACCTATCAATATCGTGATCCCGCCCGCCTCCATGTTGAACCCCGAACCGCCTGCGTCCGTGGTGGCCGGCAATGTGGAAACATCCATGTGCATCGTCAATGCCTTATATGGTGCATTGGGCGTGCTGGCGGCCAGCCAGGGCACCATGAACAACTTCACCTTCGGCAATGCCCGCTACCAGTATTATGAAACCGTCTCCGGCGGCACCGGCGCCGGACCCGTGTATCTGGACACGGACAAGGAAGGTTTTGACGGCACCTCGCTGGTGCAGGCGCATATGACCAATTCCCGGCTCACCGACCCCGAAGTGCTGGAATTGCGTTTCCCGGTACGCCTGGAGTCCTATGCCATCCGTCACGGTTCCGGCGGCACGGGCAAATGGCGCGGTGGCGATGGCGGCATCAGGCGCATGCGTTTTCTGGAATCAATGACCGCCGCCATTCTCTCCAACAATCGCAAATACGCACCCTTCGGGCTGAAGGGAGGCGAACCAGGCCAGACCGGCAGAAACTATATCGAGCGGGCCGATGGTTCTGTGACGGCACTGGGCCCGCAGGACAGCGCCCATCTGCAGCCTGGCGATACATTTGTGATTGAAACCCCCGGCGGCGGGGGCTATGGTCAGGCAGAATGAGTTGATCAGATGCTGTTCCGGACGTAGTGCGGACGTAGTGCGGACGTAGTGCGGACGTAGTGCAGATGTAGTGCGGATGCGAGAGCGGCGGTGCTGCGGACCAGAGGCGATGCCCTGACCACAAGCGCGCTGCTGCAGACGCACATAGCGTCGCTTGCTCGATTCGCACAGCCGCCCCGGAACAATCGTGCACATGACGCGGGGTCGAGCAATCTGCCGCTTAAGACGTTAGAAAGCTGCGGCGATTCCGCCGTGCAAAACGTATGGTGGCGGGGTCTCGAATCTTATTCAGCCATCTTGTTCATATTTCATTTGTATTGGTGCGGGAACCATTTGTATTGTTGCCGGAAGCGGATACACTATGCGGAAGAGGTGTCCACCCGGACACCCGACAGTAATACGGCCCAACGATAAGAAACACGCATCCAGAGGAGACATGCCATGACACTCACTTTCCATACGGTCACACCGATTCGGTCCCTGGCGCTGGCGACCCTTGCGGCCTGCTGTGTCGCCAGCGCGGCGCATGCTGCCGGTTATCCCGAGCACCCGGTCACGCTGATCGTGCCCTTCCCGCCGGCCGGCACGACCGATCTGATCGCCCGACATGTTGCCCAGGCGCTGGAAAAGGAACTGGGCCAGAATATTGTGGTCGAGAACCGGGCCGGCGCCGGCGGCAATGTGGGCATGGGCGCGCTGGCGCGCGCCAAGGCCGATGGCTATACGATTGGCATGGGCACCATCGGGACACAGACCATCAACCAGTTTCTGTACAAGGATATGCCCTTTGACCCGCAAAAGGATTTTGCGCCCATTGCCCTGGCAGGCACCACACCGAATATCATTGCCGTCAATGCCAATTCAGATATCAAGTCGCTTGGGGACCTGATTGCAAAAGCCAAGGCGGCAAAAGATAAAAAGCTTAGCTACGCTTCTCCTGGCGTGGGTTCATCGGTGCATCTGACCGGCGCCTATCTGGAAGATGCAGCAGGCATCAGCATGCTGCATGTACCGTTCAAAGGCGTGTCCGGTTCCATGCCCGCGCTGATCGGCGGTCAGGTGGACATCCTGATGGATAACCTGCCCAGCACGCTATCACAAGTGAAAGATGGCGGAAAAGTACGTGCAGTGGCCGTAACGGGTGCGCAGCGGGATCCTGCCATCCCGGATGTCCCGACGGTCGCCGAATCGGGTCTGCCGGGATTTGATGTGAACGCATGGTTTGCCCTGTATGCGCCGGCCGGCACGCCGCCCGAGGCGATGAAGACGTTGGTGGCGGCCGCAGAAAAAGCACTGGCGTCAAATGATCTGAAACAAAAACTTCAGCAAACCAGCACCCAGCCAGGCACGATATTCGGCGCCGATCTGACCGCCTTCGAGGCCAGGGAACGTGAGCGCTGGCACAAGCTGATTCAGGACAAACACATACAGTCCAAATAATTTTTATTGTTAACCCGTTCCGTACACGGAACACAGTTGAGAAAGGTTTATAGATTCATGAACGGAGCAGACAGTCTTTGCGATACCTTGCTGGAAAACGATATTGATGTATGTTTTGCCAATCCCGGCACCTCGGAAATGCATTTTGTAGCCGCGCTGGATCGCAAGCCGCAAATGCGCTGCGTACTGGGCGTTTTCGAGGGCGTGGTCACGGGCGCCGCCGACGGGTACGCACGGATGGCGGACAAACCGGCAGCCACGCTGCTGCATTGCGGTCCCGGTATGGCCAATGGCCTGGCCAACATGCACAACGCCCGGCGCGCCCATACCCCGATGGTCAATGTCGTGGGCGATCACGCCAGTTATCATTTGCAATACGATGCGCCGCTGACCAGCGATATCGAAAGCCTGGCTACGCCTATGTCGGACTGGGTTCGGCGTATTGCCTCGGCCGACGATGTATCTGCAGCTGCTGCTGCGGCGATCAGCGCAGCAAACAGCGGCTATGGCGCCGTTACCACGCTGATTCTGCCGGCAGATGCCGCATGGACGGAAACCTCGACCCCCATACAAAAGGCACCCCCCGTAAAACGCACACAGGTTGCGCCGCAAGCCTTGCGAGCGGCCACCGAAGCGCTCAATAACGGTCGTAATACGGTGATCCTGTTGTCTGGCAAAGCGCTGCGCAGCAAGGCGCTGGAGACCGCAGCCCGGATTGCCGAACGTACCGGCGCCCGGCTGATGGCGCAGCAGTCCAACGGTCGCATTGAACGCGGTGCAGGCCGCGTGAAGATAGAGCGCGTGCCATTCAGCGTTGACCTTGCCATCAAAGCGCTGCAAGATACCGAACAGCTGATCCTGGTGGGTGCCAAAACGCCGGTTGCCTTTTTTGCATACCCGGGCAAGCCAGGCGAACTGGTTCCTGAAAATTGCAAACGTATTGAACTGACGCAGCCCGACGATGATCTGCCAGGCGCCCTGGAGGCCCTGGCTGACGCCGTGGGTGCGACCAAAACGCCAATAACCCTGCTTGCGGAACGCAGCGATATCGGCCTGCCGACCGGGACGCTGGATGCAGCCGCCGTAATCCAGGCAATTGGCAGCCTATTGCCCGAAAACGCAATTATTTGCGACGAGTCTGTCACCTCTGGCAGGGATTCGTTCAAATCGACATTCGGCTCGGCGCCGCACGACTTCCTGCAGATTACAGGGGGCGCCATCGGTATTGGAATTCCCATGGCTACCGGCGCAGCCGTTGCCTGCCCGGATCGCAAAGTGGTCTTGATGCAGGCCGACGGCAGTGGCATGTACACCCTGCAGGCCCTGTGGACGCAAGCCCGCGAGCAACTGGATGTGGTCACTGTCATTTTTGCAAATCGCAGTTATGCCATATTGCATAACGAATTCAAGCAGGTTGGCGCCGGCGCGCCTGGCCGCAACGCCCACCGCATGCTGGATCTGGATAACCCGGCCTTCGACTGGGTGCACATGGCCAACGCAGCCGGCGTTGAAGCCGCCCGGGTCACC
Organism: Advenella sp.; assembly: GCA_035304425.1. Lineage (GTDB taxonomy): Bacteria > Pseudomonadota > Gammaproteobacteria > Burkholderiales > Burkholderiaceae_B > Advenella. Next base: position 1,636 of record DATGQC010000161.1, on the reverse strand, counting down.
ACCACGGCGGCGCTGGCGGACGTGCTGCGCAGCGCCATGGCGCGCAAAGGGCCGTTTCTGATTGAAGCAGTCATCTGATCCGAAGCGCGGTGAGCGCGACTGTGATGAAGCTGCGCTCACCACATAACCTATTGCATTTACCGGGATTTTCGGCCAGAAAGCCTGGCAGGCATTGCCCCCAGCAGCTCGTCGATCTGGGTTTGCACTTCGCTCATTTGAATGCGCATGAACTTGAGAAACTGCTTGGAACTTTCCGAAAACAGTTTGTCTGTACGGAACAGCAGAATCGCGCGGAACTCGACATCGAATGCCGCCCGCTTCAGAACCAGCCCGCTGTCGGCATAGCCGATCGCGGTGACCGGATTGGCAACGCCGATGCCCACGCCCTGCCTGGCCAGTTCGCATACCGTTTGTGAATAAGGCGTTTCAACGATACGTCTGGGCTCCACGTTGGCGTTCTGCAACAAGGCATCCAGGCGAATGCGACTGCTGTCTTCAGCGTTGAGCGCGATGAAATCCATATCCTGAAAATCAGTGAGCGAGATAACCTGTTTATTGTGCAGCGGATGGTCTTTGCGCATGACGACCACGCATTGCGTTCTGTAAAACAGAGAGTGTTCCAGCCCAGCCAGCGACATTTCGTCTGCCATCAAACCAAAGTCCGCCTGGCCGGATGTCACATGCGCATGCACATCCTTGGAACTCATGATTTGCAAAGAGACGTACGTTTCCGGGAAGCGATGGCGAAAGGACGCCACAACGTGCGGCAGAAAGCTGAAACCCAGCGCCGGGTACACGGCCGCGGTCAGCCGGTCTGCGCCCCCGGACTTCAGGCTGCGAACGCGGTGCTCTATGGCTTGCATACCGACAAAATGCCGCTCAATATCATTGAGCAGGATCTGCGCTTCGCGGGTGGGAACCAGCCGTCCGCGGATCCGTTCAAACAAACACAGTTCTGCCGAGGTTTCCAGCTTGCGCAGTGATTGACTGACCGCCGATTGTGAAATACCCAGCAAGGCGGCGGTTTTGCTGGCCGTACCGGACACCATGACCGAGCGGAAAATTTCGATGTCCCGGGCATTCATACGCGCTCCTGAAAGCAAAATGATCGCTGCCGGACTAAACGCACAGACACGAACGGCCAGCTCAGACAGGCAAGGCCAGTTGACTCATGATGAATGCGCCGGTTAGTCGACCTGCCCCAGAAATTGGGTAATACGCGAGTTGCCCTGATCGCCGAAAAACTGTTGCGCCGGACTGTTTTCCAGAATGGAACCCTGCTCCATGAAGATTATACGGTTTGCCACACTTTTGGCAAACCTGACTTCATGAGTAACAACAATCATGGTCATACCATCACGCGCGAGCGCCCGCATCACTTCCAGCACATCGTCGCGCAATTCAGGGTCTAGCGCCGAAGTCGGTTCATCAAACAGAATAACTTCGGGGTCCATCGCCAGCCCTCTGGCAATGGCCACACGTTGCTTTTGCCCGCCCGACAAATGGGCCGGATACTCATTTGCCTTTTGCGCCAGACCAACGCGTTCAAGCAGCTGCATGCCCTTTTCCGTTGCCGGCGCCCTGGGCATGCCATGCACGCTGAGCAGTCCTTCTATGACATTGGCGATTGCTGTCA
>DATGQC010000160.1:0-2173 GCA_035304425.1 Advenella sp. | reverse complement strand
CTGCTTCAGCGATTTAAAGCGCCAGCAAACCTGCATATGCTTTAGCACGCATTTGCCTCAATCTATTCAGTGGTACACAAAATGCCGGAATAGGGTATTTACATTGCGACGATAGATGCTGGCTGTGATGACCCGTTTGCCTCATTTGCAAAAGTGCAGCGCAGGCGATTCGCCATGGGTCATTCAGGGGGCGTTTTGGGCGTATCCCTTATGGGCGTATCTCTTATTATCCTGTCTATAGTAATCGGAAAATCATAGCAACGCGTTCCCGTGGCATGGAAGATGGCATTGGCAATCGCAGCGGCGGTGCCGACAATACCGATTTCTCCCACACCCTTGACGCCAAGCGCGTTCACGTGCCGATCCTCTTCCTGAACGAAAATGACCTCTATATGATCAATATCGGCATGAGTCGGTATGTGATACTCGGCCAGATTATGATTCATGAATCGCCCCGCATGATGATCCAGCATACCGTGCTCATGCAGAGCTTTGCTGATGCCCCAGACGATGCCGCCGGCGATCTGGTTTGTTGCGGTCTTGGGGTTGATGATTTTGCCGGCCGCGACCGCATTGACCACCCGGGTGACGCGAACTTGGCCTAATTGTTCATCTACCCTGACTTCGGCGAAGACCGCAGAATGGGCGTAACTTGAGTATCGTTTCTTATCCTCATGGTCTGGTGCTGCGGATGCTTCGGCTTGCATCGTGTCCTTGCCGCTGTGACGCACCAGCTCGGCCAGGGTTATACATCGGGCAGGCGCGCTTTTGCAGCAGATTTGGCCACCAGCAAAAGCCAGTTCATGACCCGTCACCGGCCCCAGCGCTGAATCCTGCATGCGGACTGCTTGATTGACGAGTTCCTTTTTCAGTGCTTCACAGGCGGCTTTAACGGCTGAGCCGAAGGAAGCGGCGCCGGATGAACCGCCTTCTATAGGCGCCCATGGCAGGCGGGAGTCGCCCAGCGTCACGGTAACGTCGGGCAACGGCATGCCCAGCGTGTCTGCGGCGATCTGAGCCAGAATGGTGTATGTTCCGGTCCCGATATCTGCGGCTGCAGTGGCCACTTCCAGATGGCCGTCGCGCGTGAGTGTTGCACGCGCACTTGCTTCTTGCTGGAATGCCTCCCAGATGCCGGTGGCGACGCCCCAGCCGATCAGTTCCCTGCCGTCGCGCATGCTGCGTGGTTCATGTGAGCGTCGAGCCCAGCCGAAACGCTCGGCGCCCTGTGCATAGCAGTCGCGTAAGGCTTTGCTGCTGAACTCCCGGTTCTTGATTTGATCGCGCTCGGCATAGTTGATCAGTCGAAACGCCAGCGGATCCAGCCCCACGCGGTACGCCATTTCATCGACAGCCTGTTCAAAGGCATTGACGCCCGTCGCCGCGCCCGGGGCGCGCATGTCGGTGGGCGTGTACAGATCCAGGGGCGCCAGCGTATAGCCAAGCTCGACATTCGGGCATTGGTACAGCAGTGCGCTCCACTTGACACTGGACTCTTCAAAATACTCCAGTTGTGAGGTGTTTTGCACGGTTTCATGCTTCACGCAAGTCAGTCTGCCGTCGCGTTCGGCGCCCAGTGTGATGGTTTGTATTGCCGCAGGGCGATAGCCCAGCGTAAACATTTGTTCGCGAGTGAGTACCACGCGTACAGACAGCCTGAGTTCGCAGGCCGCCAGAATTGCCAGAAACAGGTGATATTGGGGGCGCAATCCCAGGCCGAAGGCGCCACCAACAAAGGGCGAGACGACCTGCACCTGTTCCTTGGAAAAGCCGAAAACATCGCATACATAATCGCGTGTGCTCACCGGCCCCTGTGTTTTGTCGTGAACGGTAATACTGCCGTCCCTGTGCCATATGACGGTTGCCGCATGGGGCGCCATGGGGTTGTGGTGTTCTGCTGCGAAATGGTATTGGGTGCGGGTCTGTATCGGGGCCCGCATATAGGCGCCTGTGGCATCGCCGCGTGGTTCTGGCGTTTTTCTGGCCACTTTCGGGAATGCCGGATCCTCAAATGCGGCAGACAGATTCGTCTGGTGCGGGCCTCTTTCGTATTGCACCTGCAATAGCGTGGATGCGTAGGTCGCCGTCTCAAGGTCTGTCGCGACGACAAGTGCAACCGGCTGGCCGCTATAGTGTATCTGGTCGTCGTAGAGCGGCCGAAAATGTGCTGTCG
>DATGQC010000159.1:0-5265 GCA_035304425.1 Advenella sp. | reverse complement strand
ATTGGGGCCTGGCGGGCGCGTTGGCGGCCATGCTGCTGCTGGCGACATTGATTCTATATGCGGTCTATAGTCGGCTGAGCGGCTCGACCCGTCTGGGGGTGGCTTAAATGGCGCAGGAAAATACCCTTCGCACGCCTTCCGAACGCATCTGGCGCGTGGTGCACTGGCTGCTGGCCATTCTGGTGTTACTGTTTCTGATTGTGCCGGTGCTGGTGATTGTCCCCTTGTCCTTCAACGATAGTTCCTTTCTGGTGTATCCGCTGAGCGGATTTTCGCTGCGCTGGTATGAAAATTTTTTCCAGTCGCCCGAATGGATGCTGGGCCTGAAAAATACGCTGATCGTCGCGCCCCTGGCGACGCTCATTGCCACCGTGTTGGGAACGGCGGCTGCGCTGGCGCTCTATCGGGCGCGTTTTCCGGGTAAAGGACTATTGCTGGCGCTGCTGATATCCCCCATGGTGGTGCCGGTTGTTATCCTGGGGGTGGCGGCCTATCTGTTTTTCGCACCGCTGGGGCTGGCCAACAATCTGGGCCTGCTGGTGGTCATGCATGCGGTGCTGGGAACGCCCTTTGTGCTGATTACCGTGATGGCCACGCTCGAGGGCTACGATACCAATCTGGGAAGAGCGGCGGCCAGCCTGGGCGCGCCGCCCTTGTATGCGTTTCGTCGGATCACGCTGCCGCTGATCGCGCCGGGCGTGATCTCGGGTGCGCTGTTCGCCTTCGGCACCTCGTTTGATGAAGTGGTCATGACGCTGTTCATTGCGGGTCCAGACCAGTACACCTTGCCGCGCGTCATGTTCAGCGGAATCCGCGAAAACCTGAATCCGACCATCGCAGCTGCAGCGACATTGCTTATTTTGTTTTCGGTCGCCATGCTGTTGACGCTGGAGTGGCTGCGCCGGCGTGCCGAGCGGCTGCGTATGGCAATGCCGCAGGCGTAAATCAACAGCGGGTTGGCGGTTGCCGGTTAGGTCCGCCCGGCCCGGATGGGCGAGCGCCAGGCTCATTTTGGCGTGCGCCGCCTGTGGCGTGCCGGTGGTCCGGCTGCGTCGTTCCGCAAGTATCCATGGCAGGCGGCCGATGGCGGACGCGCTATAAGGGACGCCATCGGTGAGGGGGCATTTGAGTGTCTGTCACGCTGGCAGGGGCCGCGTCAAGGCATGGAGACCGTGCGATACCGGCGCATGCAGGCGTCGGGCAGCCTCTCCAATGTCTGGTGGATTGTCCTGCAAATTATTAAAAATAAGATACGTGATAATATCCTAAATAAAAATCACAACATGCGAATCCGACATTGAACAGTGTCCAGGAAAGATGACGACGGTGAAACCTGTAAAAACACGGCGGCGTGGCGCCGCGCTGGAACAGGCCATTATTGAAGTGGCCTGGGATCTGCTGGTGGCGCATGGCTACACCTTGCTGACCATGGAAATGGTTGCCGGCGCGGCACGCACCAGCCGTTCGGTGCTTGCGCGGCGCTGGAACAGCAAAGCCGCGCTGGTGCTGGCGGCCATTAAATACCAGCTTTCCAGGCAGCCGCCGCAAGTGCCTGATCAGGGCGATGTGCGGACGGAGCTGCTGGCGTATTTGCAGCGTCTTGGCGATTTGGCGCCCATTTTTACAACGGTCAACGGCTTACTGGCGAACGAGATGTTCCGCAAGGCGTTTGCCACGCCGGAAGAGGTCAGACGGGCGCTGAGCGCGGGCCGCACGGATAATCTGACCGTGATCCTGGATCGTGCGGTAGCGCGCGGCGAAATCGATCCGGACAAGCTGATCCCACCGGTCCGGACGCTGGTTCGGGACCTGCTGCGTCATCATGTCATGATGCACCGGGCCGCGCCACCCGAACAGTTGCGCCTCGCCTGGGTTGATTGCATTTTTCTTCCGCTGGTGCGCCGCGCCTGAGCCGGCATGCGAGGCCATTGGTCCGCATGGCCAGGCTGCTAGAATCGATAGGCAATGCCAAGGGCGCCTAATGCCTGCGATTTGCGCCGCACCAGCGGGCTGTCGGCCGCGTCTCCCAAAAGTCGGCTGACACCGGCGGCGCCGGTGAGGCTCCACGTCTTGGTCAGGTCATAACTGAAGCCAAGCCGCAGCGAAACGTCCTTGAATCCGGCCGACGGCCGGTATTGCGACAGACCGGAGCGGGCGGCCTGCTGCGCATTGATGCCGAAATAGCTGTTCATATACTTGGCATTGGCCCAGTTGACCGCCACGCTGGGAATGACTTTAAAGCGGTCTGACACGGAATACGGGTAAGCAAGGCGCGCATTTGCGGTCAGTCCGCGCTCGCTTTTGCTAATGGCCTGCGTGGCCGATAGGGTGAAGATAGCGCCCCACGCATTGGTCGATACGAAAAGACGTGCGCCGACGGCATCAGATAACTTGCCGATGCCGTCTGGCACATCGCTTTGGCGATAGCCCTGCATCATGTTGACGCCGGCCCCGATGGTCAGTTGTGCAGACTGCCAGATATTGAGGCCCAGGCCATCGCCCGAGCGGGCAAAAAAACGCCCGTACTGGGCATCCACCACGGGAAAGGGCCGTAGCCGATACTCGTCGGCGCCTTCATAGCGTGGGGCCATGGCCCCGCCCAGACCCAGTGTCAGGTGATCGTCGTCGGCGGCATGCGCGGCGGCGGCTGTCAGGCTGAGCAAAGCCAGCAGAATTCTGGACGGCACTTTCGGGGATAAGGCGAAGACTTCATATAGCGCGGTTGAAACAGGGGTTGAGGCGACAGGCTTCATGCTGGCTCCAGAGTGGTTGACACGTGGGTTTAAGGTTCGTGAAAGAATCTTAATAACAAACCCCTGGCCTTGTCAAAGTACGTCAATGTATCTTATTTTTAAAAAAACGCTGTTGAATCCGCATGTGGGCCAGGGCTGGCGGGTATCTGCCGGCAAGGGGAGATAGAGGCCTGCTAAATAGCGGGTAATAGATAGGCATTTGAACGTGAGTGGCCGGCGCCGGGCGCGGCAGGCAGGCGGTCTATTGTCGACGGCCGGTTCCGGTCAGGACAAAGCCGAGGGCATCCGGACGGCAGCGCTTAGAAAACCAGGCACGGACGGGTGCCGGGCAGGCGCGCCACCTGGTGGCCGGCCGCCATGGCGGATCAGCCAGGGGAGGCTGGCGCTGGCGTAGCGTGCGATGTCGGGCTGGTTGTCAGGTCCTGCGCCAGGGGCGATAAACCCTGCCATATCTATTGCAGCTGCGCCGACAGAGCCGGTTTTCGAAAAAAGTTGTTGTTTTTCAAGTAGTAATTGGTCTTTTTAGGGTGTTTTTGACTTGCATTCGCTGCGCAGATAGGATATATTAGAGGACTTCGTTCGTTTACGGGCGGAGAAACTATTTAAACAGATTTCAACCCAGGGTGGCGCCCGCAAAACTGGCGGTCGCGGCCTGACGGGACCAAAACTGGTTATATGAATAGCATCTGGTGCTTGCTGCCCTGCCTGATACGCTGATTTTTCCTGGTTTCAACAAATCAGGCGTCCTGATATTTAAGCTGCTGAGGCTTCAATAATGGCGTTAATCAGCTAAGGAATGGATTGAGGTACCAGAAATGGCAAACGGGCTGTCGGGTGACCGGCAGTGTATGTAACTAAGTTGGAACAGGAATAATCATGATCCAAATGCAAAGCACGCTAGACGTGGCTGATAACACCGGTGCGCGCCGTATTATGTGCATCAAGGTGTTGGGCGGCTCAAAGCGCCGTTACGCAGCCATCGGTGACATCATTAAAGTGACTGTCAAGGATGCAGCTCCGCGCGGACGCGTCAAAAAAGGCGAAATCTACAATGCGGTCGTCGTACGCACCGCCAAGGGCGTTCGTCGTAAAGACGGTTCGCTGATTCGTTTTGGTGGCAACGCGGCTGTACTGCTGAACGCCAAACTTGAACCTATCGGTACACGTATTTTCGGGCCTGTTACGCGTGAACTGCGTACCGAGCGCTTCATGAAAATCGTGTCACTGGCACCTGAAGTGCTGTAAGGGGCAGATAGATGGAAAACATTCGTAAAGGTGACGAGGTTATCGTCCTTACCGGTCGTGATAAAAAGCGCCGCGGTGTCGTGCTGGCCCGTGTTGACGCTAATTACGTCCTGGTTGAAGGCGTAAACGTCGTCAAAAAACACACTAAACCTAATCCGATGAACAACAATCCCGGCGGCATCGTTGACAAAACAATGCCTATCCACGTTTCCAACGTGGCATTGTTCAATCCTGCCACTGGCAAGGGCGATCGTGTAGGCGTCAAAGAAGTCGATGGACGTAACGTCCGTATTTACCGTTCTAACGGCGAAGTCGTTGGCGCGAAAGCGAAAGGGGCGTAATCATGGCTCGTTTGCAAGACTTATACAACAGCAAGATCGCTGGCGAAATGAAGAAACAGTTCGGTTACAAGAGTGACATGGAAGTGCCTCGCATTACCAAGATCACACTGAACATGGGCGTTTCTGAAGCCGTTGCTGACAAAAAAGTGATCGAACACGCTGTTTCCGACCTGACAAAAATTGCCGGTCAGAAACCTGTGATTACTAAAACCAAAAAGGCGATTGCCGGTTTTAAAATCCGTGAAAACTATCCTATCGGCTGCATGGTGACATTGCGCGGTCAGCGTATGTACGAGTTCCTGGATCGTCTGGTGACGATCGCATTGCCTCGTGTACGCGACTTCCGTGGTATCTCCGGTCGCGCGTTCGATGGTCGTGGCAACTACAACGTCGGGGTGAAAGAGCAAATCATTTTCCCTGAAATTGAATACGACAAAATCGACGCACTGCGTGGCCTGAATATCAGTATCACAACGACAGCTAAGACAGACGAAGAAGCCAAAGCGCTGCTTACAGCCTTCAGCTTCCCGTTTCGTAACTAAGGGGCGATGACGTGGCAAAACTTTCACTCATCAATCGCGATATCAAACGCGCCAAACTGGTTGAGAAATTCGCAGCCAAACGTGCAGCACTGACAGCGATCATTAACGACACATCGAAATCCGACGAAGAGCGCTACGACGCACGTTTGAAATTACAGCAATTACCGCGTAATGCAAACCCAACTCGTATGCGTAACCGTTGCGTTATCACCGGACGCCCACGTGGCGTGTTCAGCAAATTTGGTTTGACCCGTCACAAACTGCGCGAGATGGCAATGCGCGGAGAAGTGCCCGGTATGACCAAGGCTAGCTGGTAGGAGAATAAATTATGAGCATGAGCGATCCAATCGCCGATATGCTGACGCGTATCCGTAACGCGCAGCA
>DATGQC010000158.1:0-6321 GCA_035304425.1 Advenella sp. | reverse complement strand
CTGCCAATTCGGCATCGGCCGTCGAGCCTCAGGCATTGCGACCACCTGGCGCCCTGGACGAATCTGCATTCTTATCCGCCTGTGTGCGTTGCGGCCTCTGTGTACGAGCCTGTCCTTACGATATTCTTTCGCTGGCAACGGTAGATGGCCCGGCACAGATCGGCACACCGTACTTTGTTGCGCGGGACGACCCGTGCCGGATGTGCAAAGATATCCCTTGCGCAAAAGCCTGTCCGACCGGCGCCCTCGATAGCAAGATGGCCCGGATCGAAGATGCCGACATGGGCGTAGCGGTATTGGTGGGGCATGAAACCTGTCTGAATTACAAAGGACTTAACTGCAGCATTTGCTATCGGGTCTGTCCCGTTCGTGGCGAGGCTATTACCCTGGAAAGCCATCAGATAAACGGCAAGCAACGCATCATCCCCACTGTGCACTCCGATTCCTGCACCGGCTGCGGTACATGTGAAAAGCATTGCGTCATCAGGGAAGCGGCCATTCGCGTATTGCCGCGTAAGCTTGGGCTGGGGCAGGAAGGACGCAACCCGTCAGGACGATTGTGATCATGAAGACTGCCATGGCGGACCGACCAGTGAAAAAAAAGCAACGTACCGGCTGGCGATCGTGGCGCTGGCTGCTGGCTCGACGCACCGTCCAGCTTGCCCTTTTGTGCGCTTTTTTGGCCGGGCCCTGGCTGGGATGGCGCATTGCCCAGGGGAATTTCGCATCCAGCGAATGGTTCGGCGTACTCAATTTGTCTGACCCCTATATCCTGCTGCAATCATTACTGGCGGGCCACGCCGTTTCCGCGACCGCCCTGGGCGGCGCCATGCTGATCCTGTTGTTCTATTTGCTGGTTGGCGGCCGCAGCTATTGCAGCTGGTTGTGCCCGGTCAACATCGTCACCGATGCCGCGCTCTGGTTACGCGATCGCCTGGGAATAAAACGCGACCGCGCCTTCAACAGGCACACCCGCGTGATCATTCTTGGCGCAACCCTGCTGGCCTGCGTGAGCACCAGCGTCATTGCCTGGGAGATCATCAATCCGGTAACGATCCTGCAGCGCGGACTGATATTCGGCATGGGCCTGGGATGGGCAGTCATTGCCGGCGTATTTCTGTTCGATTTATTGATTACGCGGCACGGCTGGTGCGGTTACCTGTGCCCGGTAGGCGCCTTTTATGGCGCCGTTGGCCGATTCAGCCTGATTCGCGTGCGGGCGACGCGTCGTGATGCTTGCGAGCAATGTGGCGCCTGCCTGAGAAAATGTCCGGAACCGCATGTCATTGGTCCGGCATTGCGCGGAGAAGCCAATGCATTTGTGACATCGGGCGATTGCATCAATTGTGGCGCCTGTATCGATCACTGCCCTAATGACGTATTTGAAATAAGCTTTCGTCCGCTGACATGGCAGACCGCCGATCGGCCGCATACCGACACGATCAATAAATAAAATGGATAAATGGACAAAGACAGCGCGACCGTCGACACAGGAAAAAAAACAGCCGGATACCCGGCCCCGGCGCCCGGTATCCGGCCACAAGGACAATCTGCGACCGTGTCAATTCGCGCGTACGCTGATTATTCGCCTGCGCGCCGTCTTATGACTCCAGCTTGAGGGTGCCGCGCATCATGCTCCAATGCCCTGGATAGGAACAAATGAATGTATAGGATTCGCCTGGCTTCAGGTTGCTGGTGGTGATTGTCGTGTCGGCCGTTTCCCCGCCGCCGATCAGGGCTGTTTTGGCGATGATGCGCGTATCGTCGGGCTTGAGAAAATCGTTTTTGCTTCCCGCCTGCTGCCCGTCCTTGATAATGGCGTCAATGTCGCTGCTTTTGCCTAATACCCAGTTATGTCCCATGGCTGTTTTGGGCATGCGCCCGGTATGCTTGAGCGTGACCTTGAAGGTCTCGCAGGATTTGGGCACGTTGATCGAGCGCACGCTGTAGCGCATGGTATCACTCGATTCAACGGTCACTTCGCAAGATTGAGCCCAGCAAAATAGCGGGCTGGCCGAAAGCAGCATGGCAAACACAAGTTGGGATTTCATTGATGTCTCCTGAGTAGCGTGAAGCTATTTTCACACCCGGATGCGCTTTCTGATATCAAAAAACGGCAGTACATGCTCATGGCGACGCCAGTGCCGCATCAGGCCGCGTCAAGCGCTGGCCAGCAAAGTGCCGGCCCCGCCAGGGAACCGGTCATGTGCACCTGCCCGGGCGCTGGCTGAAACGCCTTGTTGAAGCCGGCTTCTTGACATTGGCTTTTAAGGCCGCCAACAGCAGCGGCAACGCAAGGCAAGCGCCGCCGGTTGCGCCATCCTCGGAGCAGCACGTTCGAGAGTCCCGCTTGCGCGCTACACCAGGAGCGCCCCGCTTTCCTTGATTTTTCCCAAGGCGAAACTGGATCTCATGTCCACCACCGACGGGTGCTGCATCAGTACGTTCATGGCGAACGCAGAAAATGCCGCCAGATCCTGCACTTGCACGCGCAGCAAATAATCCATATCGCCTGACATGGAATGGCATTCGACCACCTCCGGCCACAGTTGCACATCACGATTGAAATCCTGCATGGGGGCATGGCTGGAACCGCTGTGCTTGTTAAGCCGGATCGAAACAAATGCGATCAGACCGCGTCCGATTCTGTCCGCGTCAACGCGTGCGGCGTATCCTTTGATATAGCCCTCTTCTTCCAGACGCTTTACACGGCGCAGACAAGGGCTGGGGGAGAGCGCTATTTTATCGGCCAGGTCCTGGTTGCTTAGCCGGCCATTTTTCTGTAGAAGGTTAAGAATTTGCCGGTCTGTTTTATCTAGTGTATTTAGTGACATAATCTTTCCTAAATATAACGAAAAATAAAATAATAATGCAAGATAAATAGATTTTGCAGCATTTTTTGCAATCGTCTGCTACGCCTTTTTACTTAGAATAGATCTTTTATGAAAACAAAAAACTTCAGGAGCAATGCTATGTCTGCAACAACGTTCACCCCTTGGGAAAACCCGATGGGCACAAATGGCTTTGAATTTGTTGAATATACCGCACCCGACCCCGTTGCACTCGGAAAAGTATTTGAAACATTGGGTTTTAAGGCCATCGCCCGGCACCGCCACAAAGACGTGACGCTATACCGTCAGGGCCAAATCAATTTTCTGATCAATGCCGAAAAAGACTCCTTTGCCCAGCGCTTTGCCCGTCTGCACGGCCCTTCCATCTGTGCCATTGCGTTCCGGGTTGACGACGCCACCAAGGCGTATCAGCGCGCGCTTGAACTGGGCGCCTGGGGGTTTGACTCCGGCAGCGGCCCGATGGAACTGAATATTCCGGCGATCAAGGGTATTGGCGATTCGCTGATCTATCTGGTGGATCGCTGGAAAGGCAAGAATGGCACAGGCGGTATCGGCGACATCAGCATTTACGACGTGGATTTTGTCGCCATCGACCCGTCTAACGCCGAAGAAGACATGAACTACAAAGGTGCGGGGCTGGAAATCATTGACCACCTGACCCATAACGTTCACAAGGGCCGCATGGCCGAGTGGGCCGAATTCTATGAGCGTCTGTTCAACTTTCGCGAAGTGCGCTACTTTGACATTGAAGGCAAGGTTACCGGCGTCAAATCCAAAGCCATGACCTCGCCTTGCGGCAAAATCCGTATCCCGATCAACGAAGAAGGAACGGAAGAAAAAGGCCAGATTCAGGAATACCTTGATATGTATCGCGGTGAAGGAATCCAGCATATCGCGCTGGGCACCAGCACCATTTATGACACCATCGAAAATCTGCGCACCCGCAAGCTGCGTTTTCTGGATACGCCCGATACTTATTACGAACTGCTCGACACCCGGCTGCCCAATCACGGCGAAGATGTCGAACGCCTGAAGAAAAATCGCATTCTGCTTGACGGCGGCCCCGACAACGACCTGCTGCTGCAAATTTTCACCGAAAACCAGATCGGCCCGATTTTCTTTGAAATCATTCAACGCAAGGGCAACGAAGGCTTCGGTGAAGGCAACTTCAAGGCGCTGTTCGAGTCCATAGAACTGGACCAGATGCGTCGCGGGGTTGTACGCGCCGTTGAGTAACAAGCCGTTGCCCAACGCCCGTCATTAACGCCATGGTGGTTTACATCATGGCGTTGCTTCACGACCCGCGGCTCGTCGGTCATGGCTTGCCATGACCGAGCGCCAGGACCCTAACTTTTAAGCTTGTCTGAATAACGCTTTTTGAATTTCTCCACTTTGGGTGAAATCACAAATGCGCAATAAGACTGGTTTGGATGCTGAATGAAATAGTCGTCGTGGTAGCTTTCAGCCGGCCAGAATGGCGCAGCGGGCAACAGTTTGGTCACAATAGGATCGGCAAAATCGGCCTGCCTGGCAGCAATCACTTGCGCGGCGGTTTGCTTTTGTGCGTCAGACTGCCAGAAAATGGCCGACGCGTATTGCGGTCCTACATCGTTACCCTGGCGATCAGGCGTCGTGGGGTCGTGTGTGTCAAAGAAAATATCAAGCAGGTCCTGATAGGCGATGACGGCAGGATCAAATTCAATCCGCACCACCTCTATGTGGCCGGTGTCCTTGCCGCAGACCTGTTCGTAACTCGGGTTTTGCACATGCCCACCGCTATAGCCCGATTGCACGGAATGTACACCCTGCAATTGCTGGAACACGGCCTCTGAACACCAGAAGCAGCCGCTACCCAACACCGCGGTTTCAAACCGGGCATCTTTTTGATTCGATTGACTATTTTCCATAAAGAACGCCTCCTGCGTCGTGGACATGAATTGGACTCGTGCCCACGAAAACGTGATTGATCAAGTCGATTGCATACGCAAAGTCAATGCGCCTGCGCCTATCATGACTGCGCCGCCGGTATAACCGAAGCGACGTTGTGCTGCTGCGCTCGTTAACCGATTGGCAAACATTTTCGCAGCAAAAGCATAGGCTGACGCGAACGTCGTCGCGACAACCACAAAGGTAGGCAACAGAATAATGCCTTGCGACAGGATGCTTTGGCCGGTCGACATAAAATGAGGAACAAAAGCAACAAAGAAAACAATACTTTTCGGGTTTAGCGCAGTCACCATCCATGCTGAAATGAAACGCCTAAAAGCAGATTTATGTGTTTTTGGAATGGAAGATTCATAGCTGTCTTCGCGTCGTTGGCGGGCATGACGAATGGATTTAACACCCAGATAAACAAGATAAGAACCGCCAAGGACCTTAAGCACCATGAATGCGGTAGCCGATGCTGCTAACAACGCACCCGCACCAGCCAGCGATACCGCCATTGCCGTTGTATCCCCTGCACATACACCGGCTACTGTACTCCATACAGAGCGGTCGCGATTGGCTAATGAATCACCGATCACCAGCATGATTGTGGGACCTGGAATAAGCACAAGGAGCATGCTGGCGCCAACGAAAGCCAGCCAATTGTGAAGGGTCATATTGAACGCTCGAACGGGGAAGTGAGTGGATAAAATAGCACGGTTAACCGGGTGACAACTGAAAATGCTTCTTTCGCCAGCTAAACCAGAAGGCGATGGCTCACTTTTGGGCCGGGCTGGCCAGCGACAGAATCCAGGCGGCCAGAGCAGCGGCCTCTTCTTCCGTTACCTGGGGCTGCGCCGGCATGGGCACCGCGCCCCATCGCCCACGCCCGCCCTTGCGAATGCTGCTGGCGAGATAGCCGACCATTTGCGGCCCGCCCGCAATATAGCGATCGGCCACGGCGGCAAACGGCGGCCCGACGCGGCGGCTGTCTACCTGGTGGCAGCCCATGCAGATATTGTCCCTGGCCAATTGCGGCCCGTCCGTCAGCGTTTGCGCCCGAGCTGTTGATGTGTTAATTGCAGTTATGCTGACTGCAATTATTGCCAAGCAGGCGACAAACTGTTTTCCTGACACGACGGTAACCTTTTAAATTTTAACAATTAACTTGTGTTTATTTTACCCGACCACACACAAAGCGTTGGCCGCGCCTTTATACTTTCCATTTCATTGTCGCATTTTGGTTCTTATGATCGCATATCCACAATTTAATCCGATTGCACTTGAAATCGGTCCGCTCAAAATCCATTGGTACGGCCTGATGTATGTGGCGGCGTTCGCCCTGCTCTGGATTCTCGGCAAGTATCGGATCAAAAAAGGGATGGTACGACTTACGGTGTCCGAATTCGAAGATCTGATCTTCTACGGGGTCATGGGCGTGGTGCTGGGCGGACGCCTGGGTTATGTGCTGTTTTACCAGCCGGCCTATTATTTTGCCAATCCGCTGCATATCTTTTCTGTTTGGGATGGCGGCATGTCGTTT
>DATGQC010000157.1:0-2393 GCA_035304425.1 Advenella sp. | reverse complement strand
TAGCGGATGTGCCAGAGAAAGCCATCTTCTTCCTGACTTTCGACTTCCAGGTCAGAAACGGCCGTACCCAGGACCGGATCCCAGTTCACCAGTCGCTTGCCACGATAGATCAGGCCTTGCTCGTACAGGCGCACGAAGGTTTCAACCACGCCAAGCGACATCTGATTGTCCATGGTGAAATATTCGCGCGGCCAGTCAGCCGACGCGCCCAGGCGTCGCACCTGAGCGGTGATCGTATTGCCCGATTGTTCCTTCCATTGCCAGACCCGCTCTATGAACGCGTCCCGACCCAGGTCGTGGCGAGTGGTTTTCTGGGCGTCCAGCTGGCGTTCAACGACAATTTGCGTGGCAATACCCGCATGATCGGTGCCTGGGACCAGAACGGTGTCGCAACCCAGCATCCGGTGGTAGCGGATCAGGCCGTCCATGATCGTATGATTGAAGGCGTGCCCCATATGGAGCGTGCCGGTAACATTAGGGGGTGGAAACTGTATGGTGTACGGTTCGCCACTTTCCGGCGCGTCTGTGGACGTGTGGCGGCCGGCCCGAAAGACGCCCATGCGTTCCCATTCCTGGTACCAGGCGCGTTCCAGCGCCTTGGGTTCAAAACTTTTGGGCAATTCGTCGGGGGGAGGTGTTTGAGTCATAGTATCAACAGTGGATGGGCTGGCGGTTTATGGCCGTCAGGCCCAAAGGGTCAGCAAAATGGCGAGTCTTTATCGAAAACCCTTATTTTAAGGTGTAGCGCCCTAATTTTGCATGTTAAAATGCCGAGTTAGTTAAAACTTCGCTGAAGTAACTGTTTTCATTGAATATTTGGAGTAATTAAATGGCTGTTGAACGTACGCTCTCTATCATCAAACCCGATGCTGTTGCCAAAAATGTTATTGGCGAAATTATTTCCCGCTTCGAAAAAGCAGGTCTCAAAGTGGTTGAGGCTCGCATGCAGCAACTGAGCCAGGCCGAAGCCGAAGGCTTCTACGCCGTTCACAAAGAGCGTCCTTTTTTCAACGATCTGGTCAAGTTCATGATTTCCGGTCCTGTCTTTATTCAGGTTCTGGAAGGCGACAACGCCATCGCCAAAAACCGCGAACTGATGGGCGCCACAGATCCTAAGAAAGCCGACGCCGGCACCATCCGCGCCGACTTCGCCGACAGCATCGACGCCAATGCTGTACACGGTTCCGATGCCGCTGATACCGCGGCCAACGAAATTGCTTACTTCTTCAAGAAGTAACAGGCTCGCTGAAAACGTGCTTCATTTTCCGCAAAAGGCTGCCATGACTACAACCGATCAACGCATCAACCTACTGGGTGTCGAATCCGATTCGCTGGTCAGGCAGGTCGGTGCCTGGGGTAACAAGCCTTTTCGCGCGAAACAATTGCTGCGCTGGGTGCACCAGCGCGGCATCTCCGATTTTGACCAGATGACAGATCTGGCCAAGGGCTTTCGCAGTACGCTGACAGAACACTGCACGTTGCAAACGCCACCGGTGATTACCCAGAAAGTGTCTACCGACGGTACCCGCAAGTGGTTGTTTGATGTAGGCAATAATAATGCTGTCGAAACGGTATTCATTCCGGAAGATGACAGGGGAACCCTGTGCATTTCCAGTCAGGCCGGCTGCACTGTGGCCTGCCGTTTTTGCTCTACCGGTCACCAGGGTTTCAATCGAAATCTGACCACAGCCGAAATCGTCGGCCAATTGTGGAAAGCCCGTCACGATATCATGCAGGATATGCCTGCTGCACGTCTGGCTGCCGCAGGGCAGGGGGGAACGCCTGCTGCGGTACAAGACCAGGACCTTCGCGTCATCAGTAATGTCGTGATGATGGGGATGGGCGAACCGCTACTGAACTATGATCAGGTTTTGCCGGCATTGCAGCTGATGCTCGATGATAACGCTTATGGGCTGTCGCGGCGCCGCGTTACTGTGTCCACCTCCGGTGTCGTACCGTTCATGGACCGCCTGGCGCATGACTGCCCGGTTGCCCTGGCGGTATCACTGCATGCGCCGAACGATGCCTTGCGTGATCAGCTGGTTCCGCTTAATCGCAAGTACCCGCTGGCCGAGCTTATTGCCGCCTGTAACCGCTACCTTGAGCATGCGCCGCGTGATTTCATTACCTTTGAATATGTCATGCTGGATGGTGTGAATGATTCGGATGAACATGCGCGGCAATTGGTGGAAATCACCCGTCAGGTCAAGTGCAAGCTGAATCTGATCCCGTTCAATCCGTTTCCGGAGTCGGGTCTGAAGCGGTCCAGTAATGCACGCATTCGTCAGTTCTCCAGTTTGCTGGTGGATCAGGGCGTGATTACTACTGTGCGTAAAACCCGAGGTGAAGATATTGATGCCGCCTGTGGACAGCTCGCGGGCGACGTTAAAGAC
>DATGQC010000156.1:0-4963 GCA_035304425.1 Advenella sp. | reverse complement strand
GCGCTGCCGGTGGCGGCGAGCGCGAGTCGGTGACCTTTGGCCATCCATCGGGCACGTTGCGGGTCGGCGCGCAGGCAATGGAAGAAGCAGGGCAGTGGACGGTAAAAAAAGTGCTCATGAGCCGCAGCGCCCGCGTATTGATGGAAGGTTATGTACGGATTCCGGCAGATACGTTTTGAAAACGCCAGGAAATTTATTTACTTTACTTTTATACCCTTAAATAAAAAAGGATTTATTGCATGTCGACAAGAAAGCAACTCAGATCACTCGTCGAAGCGCGCCGCGGCATTCTCGTTCCAGGCGCATTCAACGCCTTGTCTGCCAAAGTGATCGCCGACCTTGGCTTTAAGGCCATCTATGTGACGGGTGCAGGCGTGACCAATATGTGGTTTGGTATGCCGGATCAGGGGTTCATGGGCTTGCACGAAATCGCCGAGCACACCGCAAGAATCCGCGACGCGGTAGATGTGCCATTGCTTGTTGATGCCGATACCGGTTTTGGCAATGCATTGAACGTTCGCCATACCGTCAGGGTTCTGGAGCGCGCTGGCGCCGATTGTATTCAGCTGGAAGATCAAATTGCGCCCAAGCGCTGTGGCCATTTTTCAGGCAAAGAGGTGATCTCTACCGAAGAAGCGGTCAGCAAAATCAAGGCGGCGGTCGATGCGCGCCAGGATCCGGACTTTCTGATCATGGCGCGCACCGATGCGGCAGCCACACATGGTTTTGAGGCGGCAATCGAGCGTGCCCAGAAATTTGCCGAGGCCGGCGCCGACATTCTGTTTGTGGAAGCCGTTACCGAAGCCGAACAAGTACGTGCGCTGCCGCAGCGGCTTGCCAAACCCCAGCTCATGAATATGGTGATTGGCGGGCGCACACCCATTTTCAACGCTGATCAACTGGGCGAACTGGGTTATGGCATCGTACTGTATGCCAACGCCGCCCTGCAGGGCGCCGTCGCGGGTATGCAGAAAACCCTGACAGTGTTGCGCGATGAGAAGGAAGTGCAGGAGTCCAGCGGGCTGGTGGCCTCTTTCTCCGAGCGGCAACGTCTGGTTGGCAAGCCTGAATGGGATGAACTGGAAAGCCGTTATTCCTGAATAAACGCCGGCTTGCTCTTCTGAGCATCGCTCAATCGCCGCGCATACTATCGGCCACCGGTCTGGTGGCCGGCAGGGGCGCGCGTCTCGTTCATCCTCATCGTCAGCCTCGTCCTCTCTATCCCCATCCCCATCCCCAGTCCCAGTCCCAGTCCCAACCTCAACCTCAACCTCAACCTCAACCTCAACCTCAACCTCAACCTCAACCGCATACCCATCGCCATTCTGCATGCCCATGAGCATGCGCGATCCATTGCAGCAAGGTGCTTGTTCCGGCTACAGCTGTGTTGCTGATTGAGGCCTTCGCAAGGCCGCGCTTCGTGTTGCACGCTCGCTTACGCTGCAACCGCAAACGGCTGCTGTCATAAAGACCATTAGCCAATACGTGAGGCAGGTAAGCAAATATGTCCAACGCCTCTTTTATTGATTAACTCGGTCAAGTGTGTTCGAATGACAACTGTGATCACGATATATGGTCGCGCCGGTTCCTGTTTCTGTTTGCCGCCGGAGCATTGGTGGCTATTACCTGCAAAGAGGAGGTGTTTATGACTGCCCCAGCACAGCGGCTACAGTCATCATTGGCTAATTGCATCTATCAGTTGTTCAATCCCATTCCTTTTGGATTTTTTGTTGCGGCATTGATCTTTGACGTGGTGTATTATCAGACGGCACAGATGATGTGGAGCAAAGGCGCAGCCTGGCTTATCACTATCGGTCTGTTCTTTGCCATCATTCCACGCCTGATCAATCTGGTTCATGTATGGATCCCGCGAGGCAGAGTCGTTCTGGCTGCGGAAAAGCTCGATTTCGCCCTCAATTTCATTGGTATCGTTGCTGCCATTGCCAACGCGTTCATTCATAGCCGCGATGCATACGCGGTCGTGCCAGCAGGCATGGTTCTGTCGGTTATTACGGTCGCGTGCATTGCGTTAGCGCTCATTATTGCGTCCACGTTTTATGCGCCAAGGAGGGCGAACCATGTTTAAGCGCAAATGGGGCATGTCCCTTATTATGGTGTTCAGCGTATTGCTGGTCGGGTGTGACAACAAGGCGCAAATGGGGCCGGACGATCAGCTTGGCGCCAATCCTGCGCTGCCTGAACCGCAAAACTTTTTTTCGCCACCCATGCAAGTGCCGCAAGGTGTCGGCTGGCCTGCCGACAAGCGCCCCGCCGTGGCCAGTGGCTTGCGGATTGAAAAAATCGCCAGTGATCTGCTTCATCCCAGGCAGCTTTATACATTACCCAATGGCGATATCCTGGTCGTAGAGAGCAATTCACCGGGGACTGCACCGGTTACCGCCCCGAAAAAGCTTTTCGCCGGCCAGGTGATGGGACGCTCGGGCAAGAGCGGCAAGGGCGGCAACCGGATTACACTCCTGCGACAGAACGCTCAGTCCGGCGAGTGGGAAAAGCACACGTTTCTGGAAAATCTTGACTCGCCTTTCGGCGTACAGCTGATCGGTGACACCCTGTATGTTGCCAATACCGGCAATATCATGAAGTACCGTTATGTGCCCGGAGAGACGCGCCTGTCGGATCCTGGCGTCGAATTTACCGATTTACCCGATACCATCAATCATCACTGGACCAAGGCGTTGCTGGCCAGTCCGGACGGTACAAAGCTGTATGTCGGGGTAGGGTCAAATAGTAATATCACTGAAAACGGGCTGGCGGTGGAGTATCGTCGTGCAACAGTGCTTGAGGTGGATGCAAGTAGCGGCGCGAGCCGGATTTTCGCGTCCGGCCTGCGCAATCCCACCGGTCTGGATTGGGAGCCGCAAACGCAGAAACTCTGGGCCATCGTGAACGAGCGTGATGAGATCGGGCCGGACCTGGTGCCCGATTATCTCACGTCAGTGAAGGATGGCGGCTTTTACGGCTGGCCTTATAGCTACTATGGCCAGCATGTCGATACCCGTGTCAGGCCTCAGCGCCCGGATCTTGTCAGCAAGGCGATTGTGCCCGACTATTCGCTGGGTTCGCATGTGGCGCCCCTTGGCGTGCATTTTTACACCGGCCAGCATCTCCCGGAAAAATACCGCGGCGGCGCATTCGTAAGTGAACACGGCAGTTGGAACCGATCGCCGTTAAATGGCTATCGGATCAGCTATATTCCGTTTGCCGATGGCAAGCCGTCGGGCAAAGCCGAGCCGGTTGTCACGGGCTTTTTGTCCGAAGATCAGGAAAGCCTTTTCGGCGCACCCGTAGGGCTGACCCAGGCGAATGACGGCGCACTGCTCTTTGCAGATGACGTGGGCAATACCGTCTGGCGCGTCACGGCAGCCAGCCCGTAATCAGGCGGTGGGTTGTAGACGGTGAATAGGCCCGGTTGACGCCTTGCGCACCCGGGCCTTCGCCATATTGCGTGCCTTGCGGTTTTACGCTGACCTGAGAGCGCTGACGCTGTTGCCGGGCGTCAGCGCTGCTCGTCAAGTGGTCATGACCAGGCCCACAGGCTTGATCTTGCTCCCCTTGCAGCGGACGCGGGCCCGAATTAATGCGTACCGTCGTAGTCAACCAGTGATCGTCTGGACGTTTCTGGTAAAAATAGCGTGACCAGCAGAACGACCACAGATACTGCAGCCATATAACCCGCAGGCGCCAGCAATTGTCCGGTTTTAAGTACAAGCCATGCGCTGAAAAAAGGCGCTGTGCCGCCAAAAATCGTATAGGCAAGGTTGTAGCTGATCGCCGACGCACTAAAACGGGTCTTGGTCGGGAAGAGTTCTAATAACGTAATTCCCAGGGGACCGGCGAATAAGCCCATGCCGATGGCAAGCATGATTTGGGCAAGGATGGCCGAGGAAAGGGTTGCCTGAGACGCGAGCAGGTATGCCGGGATACTGATGCACGCGTTGAATAACAGGCTGGTGAGCAGTATTGGCTTGCGACCAAATAAGTCTGATAGATATCCGCCTAAAATCATGGTGAAGAACGCGACCATCATTGCTGTGCCGTTGGCGATCAGTGCGTCAGAGCGGCTCATGCCTACAGAGGCGGTCAGATATGATACGAAGTAGCCCGACAAGGTGTAGAACGCCAGGCTGGAGAAGGCGGCAAGGCTGAAGCTGAAGGCCATTTGTTTGCGTTGGCTTTGGATCGCATGCCTGACGGGGTTGGTGGAAATTTGGTTGCTGGCTTGCGCTTTCTGAAAGGCGGGAGACTCATCTACCTGGGTACGGATGTACAAACCGACGAGCGCCAGCGGTCCGCCCAGGATAAATGGAATGCGCCAGCCCCAGGATTCATAGGCTGCATCGCCCATTAATTGAGTGAGCGCCAGAATCACAATTGCAGCCGCCACGGGGGGCAAATTGGCGAAAGCATAAGTAAATGCGACGTGTAACCCGCGGCGATGTGCTGGCGCATGTTCGGCTACAAAGGAATTCGAACCTATGGTTTCCCCGGCTGCGGACAGGCCCTGTATGAGTCGAAGCACAACAAGCAGAATCGGAGCGAGTATTCCTACTTGAGAGTACGTTGGCAACAACCCCATAAGTAGCGTTGAGGCGCCCATGCCGAGAATGATCCCGGCAAGGACCGTTTTGCGCCCGAACCGGTCTCCAAGACTGCCAAAGATGAATCCTCCGAGCGGGCGCATAACGAAGCCGACACCGTAGATGCCCAAGGCAGACAACAGTGCCGTGGCCGGATCTGTCGCCGGAAAAAACAGCTTGGCAATGATTGTGGCGGAATAAGCGTAGATGACGAAGTCATACCATTCTACGAACTGTCCAAGCGCGGCGGAATAAAGCACCCGTTTGTCGGTCCGGTCAGACATGGTTTTCCCCTTCAAGTCTATTCGATGGTTCTACGACGTGCGGTGCTTTATCATTTGTCGCGATATGATAGCGGCGATGTT
>DATGQC010000155.1:0-3811 GCA_035304425.1 Advenella sp. | reverse complement strand
TCGGGCTCAAGCGCTGGTCTCGCTCTGGCGAGCGCATCGCGTTTCCAAATATAACCATTTGCCCGAATTTACCGGCCCGCTACCGGCCCGGTACGTGCTGCTGGCCGACCAGACATTTGGCGATGCATCGCTGCGCTACGGCCAGGCGTCGCCAGAGGATTTTTCGGTAATGCTCGATTGCGCGCTGCGGCATCATGCCGATTGCAATGTGTTAATCAAGATTCATCCGGATGTATTTGCGGGCCATAAGAAAGGGCACTTTGATCTGACGTCATTGCAGGATCATCCTCGTGTCCGGATTCTGGCGGACAACGTGCACCCGGTTCGCCTCATCGAACAGGCGCAGGCGGTGTATACCGTGACCTCGCAAATCGGTTTCGAAGCGTTGCTATGGGGCAAACCGGTCTTCACATTCGGCATGCCGTTTTATGCAGGATACGGGTTGACCACCGATGCGCAATCCGCGCCACCCCGTCGCCAGCCGGTTGCGCTGGAGCAGTTGGTGCATGCGGCGCTGGTTGGCTATGCGCGTTATCTGGATCCGGAAACCGGCGCGCTGTGCGAGCCGGAACGACTGATTGAGTGGATGGGATTGCAACGCCGTATGCGCAGCCGTTTTGCCTCGCCCATTTATGCGCCGAACTTTTCCCGCTGGAAAAAGCCCATTGTGCAGCGGTTTTTCCAGGGCGCAGAGGTCCGGTTTCTGGAAAAAGCCGCAGATTTTCCTGGCGAAGGCACCCTGGCGGTCTGGGGGCGCCCGGCGGATATGACGCCATTTTCCGAAAAGCGGGTGTTTCTGGAAGACGGTTTCCTGCGCTCGGTGGGCCTGGGCGCCGATCTGGTGCAGCCCCTGTCCTGGGTCATTGATCGGACCGGCATTTATTACGATTCCGGGCGCGCCTCGGATCTGGAAACTATTTTGCGGACCGCGGTGTTTGATGATGCATTGCGTTGCCGGGCCGCAGCGCTGCGCGAGCGGATTGTGGCCGCAAACCTGACCAAGTATAACGTCGGGACCGGGCGCTGGCAGCGTCCCGCCCATGTCACTCGCGTGATCCTGGTGCCGGGTCAGGTGGAAACGGATGCTTCCATCAAGTATGGATCCCCCGTCGTTCGCCGCAACATGGATTTGCTCAAGGCGGTGCGTATTGCCAATCCCGACGCCTATGTGGTTTATAAGCCGCACCCCGATGTGGTGGCCGGCCTGCGCGATGCGGGACAGAATGAGCGGCAGGCATTGGACTGGTGCAATGAAGTGGTGGTGGATTATCCGATAGGCGAACTGTTTGCCTCGGTCGACGAAGTACATGTGCTGACTTCGCTGGCTGGCTTCGAAGCACTATTGCGTGGTCGCAAGGTGGTCACGCTGGGGCAGCCTTTTTATGCCGGCTGGGGGCTCACGGACGACAAACATCCCGTCGCGCGGCGTGATCGCACGCTATCGCTGGATGAGCTGGTCGCCGGCGTGCTGATTCTATACCCGTCCTATGTGAGCCGGCGCTCTGGTCGTTACACGACGCCGGAATGTGCGCTGGATGAGCTGCTGGACTGGAAGGCCGCAGGGGTCAGCGCGATGCCCCCATGGCGCAAGGCGATACGTCCTGCGTTGGGACTGATCGCCCGGCTTCGCGGCAAACGCTAGGGCGCCGGGCCGACCGTTCTGCCATACCTGTTATAGTCCCCGATAAACCACGCTGCTATGCGGGCGGCATCGCTGTGCTTAGCGGATTCGTACTGTGGCGTGTTCTTCTATTTCCTGCTCGAAGGTTTTGCCGCAAAGTTTGCATCGATCCTCATAACTTGGATCGCAGGAGATCTCGATCATTTCATCGGCGTCTTCAAACGCGCCCATTTCAGAAGCCGCACAGGCATTGCACACAAGGACATTTGTATGTACTGCATTGAGGTCCTCGGGCTCCTGGCCTGAATAGATAGAAAACATTTTCATACCGTCTCCCTGATAACTTATTGTATTTTTAGTATTTCTGTCATTATAGGGTCTTAATCGGTATTTGAGTCATTCGTGTTTTCGCTGGGGTGTGTGGTTTTTTGGCCTATTATGCGGCCAGGCAGTGGCTTGCATAACAGATGGCAGAGACCGCCTTTTCCGTTATCCTCCCTTGAAATACCCCATCACTTTCTCCGCAATCACCCCCGACACCCGTTCATTGGCTTCCTGGGTCAGTCCGGCAATATGCGGTGTCAATATCAGGTTTGGCATATCCGGCAGGCTGTTTTTCGTCTTCACCGGTTCGTCCTCAAACACATCCAGCGCCGCGCCGCGCAGCTTGCCAGCCTGCAGGGCGGCCACCAGCGCCTGTTCATCGACAATCCCGCCGCGCGACGTGTTTATCAGTATGGCTTGCGATTTCATCCTGGCAATGCGCCCGGCATTGATCAGATGGCGGGTATCTTTTGTCAAAGGAGTGTGCAGGCTTACAACATCGCTGTGTTGCAGCAGTTCGTCCAATGACATTTGCATTGCGCCGGTTTCGGCCCAGATGGCGCTATCCGAATTGATCATGGGGTCGTATGCTGCGATCTTCATGCCCAATGCGCTAGCCAGCCTGGCCGTAAGCCTGCCTATGCCGCCGAAACCCACCAGGCCCAGTGTGCGTCCTGCCACCTCCAGGCCATTGCCAAGCTGGGCGCGCGGCCATTGCCCTGCTGTCACCCGGGCGCTGGACAGATAAGCGCCTCGCAGCAATACGAATGCAGTCGCAATTACATATTCGGCAACCGCCTGTGCATTGGCGCCCACGGCCGGAAAAACGGTAATGTTTTTGCTTGCGCACAGCTCCATGTCTATATTGTCCAGGCCTACGCCCAGTCTGCCCACAACCCGCAGCCTGGGAGCGTGCGCCAGCAACTGGGCGTTGACCTGAGTGCGGTTGCGCACAATCAGGGCGTTGGCATTGGCGATTTCCTGAAACAATGCGTCCTGGTTATCGACAAGTTCCGGCAGATAGACCACCTGCGCGGTCTGGCGCAGGCGTTCCACTGCCGGTTCATCCATAAACTCGGAGATGACAATTGTGTTGGTCATGTTAAAGGTCAGATTCCAGGTGTGATTCAGTTGACTTTGATATTGGCGTCTTTAATGGTTTTGGCCAGTTTCTCGATCTGATCATGTAGATAGGTCTTGAACTGGTCTGGTCCCATTGGGTCGGGGATGAATCCGAGTTTGATCAGTTGCTCGCCCATGGCCTTTTCTCCGACAACGGCGGTGACTTTGTCGCTAATTTCTTTGACCAGGGCCGGGTCCGTACCTTTAGGCGCCATCAGGCCAGTGAAGTTGTCCACCATGAGCTTGGGCAAACCGGCTTCTGCGGTGGTGGGCACATCTGGCACGGCGGCGGCCCGTTTTTCAGAGGTGATCGCCAGCGCTCGCAGCTTGCCTTGTTGTACGTAGGCCAGTGATTCCGGATAATTGGAGAAGACCACGTCAATCTGTCCGCCGATCAGATCCACCATCGATGGCGCACCGCCTTTATAGGGGACGTGGGTCATTTTGGTTTTGGTCAGGTCCTGAAACATTGCCATGGCGATATGCGGCGGCGTACCGGTGCCGCTACTGCCAACGTTCAGGGTTTTCTTTTTGGCGGTGTCGATCAGATCCTGCAGTGTTTTGATGGGGCTGTTCTGCGGCACAACCACCATGATGGCTGATGAGGCGATTTTGGCGACGGGTACAAAGTCTTTTTCTATGTCATAGCCGGCCTTTGGTCCGAACAGCGTTTTATTGACCGCATGGGTCATGGTAATGGCCAGCCAGGTATTGCCATCTGGTTTGGCCCGGGCCGCTTCGGCC
>DATGQC010000154.1:0-4687 GCA_035304425.1 Advenella sp. | reverse complement strand
CGGCGTTGTTGACCAGCCCCACCAGCGGACCCAGGTTATTTCGGATGTCATCGGCCAGCGCTTCCCACGATTTTGAATCGGTCACGTTCAGTACATGGCCGCTGGCAGCGCCACCCTTTTCGATAATCGCGGCAACCGTGTCGGCTGTGTCCTTGACGTCTGCCACGCACACATGCCAGCCCGCCTGGGCAAGTGCATGCGCATGGGATTGCCCCATGCCTTGCGCGCCGCCCGTCACAATGACCACGCCCTTATGCTCAGCCATGGCGCGAGCCTCCGTCTACGCCCAGCGTCTGGCCTGATACGTACGCAGCGGAATCCGAGACCAGGAACAGCAGCGCGCCCAGTACATGTTCGGGCGCACCGATATGACCCAGCGGGATCGAGGCCAGGGCCTTGTCCATGGCGCCCGGTATTTCGCGCACCCAATTGGTCATTTCAGTATCGATAAAGCCAGGGGCCAGGGCATTCACACGGATGCCCTTGTCGCCCAGTTCTACCGCCAGCGAGCGGGTCAGATTGTGCACCGCTGCCTTGGTGGCCGAATAAATGGCCCGGCCGCGCCGGACCCGGAAGGCCGCGACAGAGGCCATGTTCACAATCACGCCGCCTGGCTGCATCACATCCGCCGCCGCCTGTGCGCCGAAGAATACCCCGTCCACATTCACCCCGAAAGTCTGTCGCACTTGCTCAGCGGTCACCGATCCGATCTCGGATTGCGGGAACACGCCAGCGTTACTGACCCACATATCCAGCCGACCAAACTGCTTTGTCGCCGCTGCGGCGATCTGCGCCAGACTCTCGCTGGAGGTCACGTCGCCGCGCATGGCCGTGAGCGTGCCACCGCCCGCTGTCTTGCCGCTTGCATCTGCTGACTTGGCAAACGCCGCTTTTAATGCTTCTTCGTTGATATCCACGCCAATCACATGTACACCCTGGCTGGCCAGCCCTGCCGCAAAGCAGGCGCCCATCCCTCTGGCCGCGCCCGTTACCACGGCCACGCGCCCGGCCAGTTCCGGATACCGGGCCAGTTTGAAGTCCAGTTGTTTATTATTTGATTGATTTTCCACGTCTACATCCTTGATAAATATTCATAAACACCTGTGCTTGCGCATTCGCGCGTCCCACAGGATTGCCACTTGAAATTAATATGTTGCTGTTGGTCAGTCGTTGATGTGTCATGGGTATGCCGCCAATACGCCGTCAAACGCGCGGGATACCCTCTTGAGGCACCGTCAGTACGTGACTGTCCGGCGGCGCACCTGCCATCCCTTTTCCGACAATGCCAACTGGTCTTCAAGCGTGACAATACGCAGTATCCGCGTCTCGCCCCCTTGCGGTTTGGTCGCCACAATCGACAGGTAAGCACGTACCTGGGCAGCGCCCGCCTCGCATTCAACCACCCAGATGTTGTCGACCAGATGGCGCTGGCGTTCGCCGCTTTGCTGCGCCGCCTGGGCAAACGCTTTTGAAATGCCGGCCAGTTGCTCGTATCCCACTGCCGGCTGCCCGTAGGTGGGCGAGTGAAATTCGCCATCCGGGGTAAAGGTATGCGCCCAGTCGTCGTGCCGGCCGTTATCGATCAGATGAGCCTGTCTGGCGTAAAGGTTGCGCACCGCCGCAACGGCGCGATCACGCTCGTGATTCATAGTCTGTTCCTGTACATCGGTAATAAGCCCGGGCCGCCCGTGGCCCGCACCTCCATGCTCGGAGTCGAAACCCCGAGCCGTTCCACTTAGGGCATCACGAAGGTATCCATATTGATCTTGCCGTAGAGTTCCTGCTCCAGCAGCTTGGCCACGGCATTGGCATCCTTGCGATCGACCTTGTCCAGCAGACCGCTCCACTTGGCTTCAAGCTTGGTGTATTGGTCGATCAGGTTGCTGGGGTCTGCGATTTTGCGTTCACTCATGGATGACTTGGCCAGCTCCTTGATGTAATTACCTTTAAAAGCGGCCAGGGCGTCCACCAGATCCTGATCCGGATCAATGATCTCGATCTTTTCTTTGGCCAGTTTCAGCGCCTCTTCCGTACGGGCCGCATACCCCACCTGCTGGTCCGCCAGGCCTTTGGCCATCAGCGAGGCCACGGTTTTCTTTTGTTCGGCAGACAGCTCGTTCCAGAAATCCGGATTCAGCACATAGGTCGCACCAGGCACGGCGCCCATGTCAAGACGGGTAATGGATTTGGCCACTTCAATGAATTTCGAGTTGATCAGATTAGGCACTTCGGCCATGGTGCAATCCACCGAACCACGCGACAAGCCCGTATATACGTCGCCGATGGGCACCGATACCGGCACGCCGCCGATGCTCGCCACCCAGTCGGTTTGTGTGCCGCCTGCCGTACGAATCTTCTTGCCCTTGGCATCGGCCAGGGACTTGATGGATTTGGCGCACATGAAGTTATAGATGGGCGTTGAGTAGCCCCCGGCAAACATCACGCCCTGCTTCTGCCATTCCTGGATCAGGTCTTTGTTGGTCAGGTTGATTTCCGTGTAGGCAAAGGCCGCGGCCATGGGATCTTTGACCAGGAAGCCCAGGTCGACCAGCACATTATTCAGCGGCAGTTCTGCCGGTGTGTAGCCGGGATACACAATGCCTAATTGCGCCGTTCCGTCGCGCAGCGCCTGAATGGTCGCCTTGGCCGGCACCAGTGCGCCGCCAGAGTAGACAGTGAAAGCGATCTCGTCATTAGTGGCTTTTTTCAGGGCCTCGGCAAATTTCTGATAGGGCTCGGCATTGAGCGTATG
Source organism: Advenella sp. (assembly GCA_035304425.1). GTDB lineage: Bacteria > Pseudomonadota > Gammaproteobacteria > Burkholderiales > Burkholderiaceae_B > Advenella. The sequence continues at coordinate 1,935 of DATGQC010000154.1, read as the reverse complement.
TATCGGTTGCAGCCAGTTGGTGGCCCGGTAAGTGGCCCCCAGCGCGGCGGATGACGCCAGCAGGCTGGCGATGGCAAATGTCATTACGGTTTTTTTCATGTATGTGCTCCTCGTTGGGGAACAGACCGCCTGTGGCAGCGATCTGTCTCGGAAAGAATGTAGGACTTGTTTATTGCATAAATGACGGCAGCCAAAGCGTGAGGGCCGGAAAGGCGATCATGCAGGCGACCGTGAAAATGTCGGCGACAATGAACCAGGTCACGCCCTGAAAGATGGTTCCCAGGGAGATCGATTTACCCAGGCTGGAGCGGATGACATACACATTCAGGCCCAGCGGCGGCGTGATCAGCCCGATCTCCAGCAATTTGACAATCAGAACACCGAACCAGATCATGTCGATGCTAAAGCCTTCCAGCAACGGCGACAGCACGGGCAGCGTGAGCAGCATGATGGAAATACTTTCCATAAAGCAGCCCAGCACCAGATAAACCAGGCAGATCAGGATGATGACTGTAATAAAATCAAAACCGCTGAGCGAGCTGGTCACCCAGACCGGCAGTGTCGACAGCGCAATAAAGCGCGAGAAGATCGCAGCGCCGACCACAATAATGAATATGGCAGAGGTGCGGACTGCCGTGTCGAACAGGGCTTTTTCTGCCACCTTCAGCGTAAACTGGCGTCGGGCGACCGCAATGACAACGGCCAGGAATGCGCCAATCGCGCCGGCCTCGGTTGCGGTAAAGATACCCGTAAAGATTCCGCCCAGCACGCCGGCGATCAGCAACGGCAGTGGCCAAATGTCTCTGATCGCTTCTTTTTTCTGTTCCGCCGTATAGGCTTCATTGATGCGGGGCGCCAAAGAGGGGTCCAGCTTGCAGCGGGTGGTAATCATGACGATGTAGACCACCGCGGAAAGCAAGCCGGGAATCACCGCCGCCACAAAAAGCGTGCCAATCGACAGATCGGTAATCAGCCCATAGATAATCAACAGGACGCTGGGCGGGATCAGGGAACCCAATGTGCCGGCCGACGCGACCGACGCGGTGGCCAGCGAGGGCTTGTAGCCTGCCTTGAGCATTTCCGGCACGGCGATGCGGGAAAAGGCAGCGGCGGTCGCCACGCTGGAGCCGCTGGCCGACGCAAAAAGCGCGCTGGCCAGCACAGTCGAAGACGCCAGCCCGCCCGGTACTTTGCCCAGAAAGATCCGGGCCGCGCTGAACAGACCCCGTGTCAGGCCTGCGGCCGAGGCGAAATACCCCATCAGCAGGAACATGGGCACGGCCGATAAATTCCAGTCGCCCACCAGTTCATAGGGAACCGCCTTGGCCACGCCAATTGCCGGCTTGAGCCCGATAATAAAGATAATGCCTACAAACCCCACCAGCCCCATCGCAATACCAATGGGAAAGCGTATGACAATAAAAGCCAGCAGCAAACCAATGCCAAGTACACCAATTAACAACGGATCCATTGCCGTTTCCTTAAATTTGTTCTGGAATATCAGTTACGTCTTGCACCACGCCATGATGCAGCGGCTTGCCTCCGGTCACGATTCGAACCAGTTGAAGCAACGCCACGATGGCGCCCAGCGCCAGCCCCAGCGGCAGCAAAAACCGGCTGGGCCAGGTAATCACATTCCAGGTGCTGGCGTCGAACTCGCCTATGCGGTAGGCATGCATGGCCGGCGCCCACAGAAACCAGGCCAGGAATCCGTAGCAGATCACCGTGGCAGCAGTACCCAACGCGGCCATGATGACGCGGATGGGTTTTGAGGCAATGTTATAGAGCAGCTCGACCACAATGGACTCGCCGCACACTTCTACCCAGGCCAGCGGCAGGAACACAATGGCCACCATGTAATAGCTGGCCACAATCGCCTCGCTACCCGGAATGGGCTGGTCGAACAGATACTTGCCAGCCACATCCAGCGTGACC
>DATGQC010000153.1:0-9450 GCA_035304425.1 Advenella sp. | reverse complement strand
CGGCGCAAGCGTGGATGCCGACAATGTGATGGCCGCCGCAAACTCGGGGTCGTAGCCACGCGTTCTTGCCGCTTTCACCGTAATCGTGCCGACCCCCACAGAATCGGCTGCAGCTGAACCCGACATGGCAGAAAAGATCATACTTGTGATGACAACCACATGTCCAAGTCCGCCGCGAATATGACCGACCAATGCCATGGCAAAATCAAAAATTCGCTCTGTCACGCCTAACAGGTTCATAAGCCGCCCTGCGAGCAGAAACATCGGTACAGCCAGCAACACAGAATTGTTAAGCATGCCGTACATGCGCTGTGTCGATATGCCAAGAGAGATATCATTAAGAAACAGCCAGCCCAGCGCAGGCACGCCAAGCGCCACTGCAATCGGCGCTCGCAACAGAATCAGCACCAGCATTGTGGCAATAAAACCCCAGATCATTCTGCAACTCCTTTTATCATCTCTGCCTCTTGCTGGTCCCTGTTCGGATCAAGCGGCCGAATCCACGCCATCGCGAAATGAAAGGCCATCAAAGCACACCCCAGGGGAATGGCTGAATATGACCACGCGACGGACACGCCCAGCGCCGGCATTGTTTGACTGGATCCATGCAAAGTCACCTGTGCTGCGTTCCAGGCCAGGACGCAAAAAAACGCGACAACAAGCACATCGATCATTCTGGCGACGACCTGCTTGCCAGGAAAGTTGCAGCGTTGCATGAAGATCTCTACCACGAAGTGTTCTGCGCGATGCATTCCAATCGCGGCCCCCACAAACACCAGCCAAATCTGGAGCGCGCGGGCCAGCTCCTCAGTCCACGCGATAGGAAATTCAAACAGAAACCGAGATATCACTTGCAAGGCCAGGGTAACCAGCAACATGACCAGAACGGTAAACACAACCGCCCCTTCAATGCGAACCAGCGCTGATTCAATAGCCAGAATCTTCTTTTTCATGGAGACACTGAGTGGGAACCCACCCATCCTTTAAAGTTCAGTGGGGTTTTACTTCGCGTCTTTTATGGACTGTAAAAGTTCTTCGCCATACTGCCTGGCTATTTTTTCCTGTATCGGTTTGACCTTCTGCTCAAACGCAGCACGATCCGGCTCAGTTACGGTCACGCCGTGCTCTTTTGCCCACTGAATGTCTTTGGTAAAAGTAGTAGCAAACAGATCACGCTGGTGCTGTGTTGCCTGCTTGAAGATAGAGTCAAACTCCGCACGTTGCTCCGGTGACATTTTTTCCAATGCAGCAGCATTAGCAACCACAGGCTTCATCAGGAACACATGTCCGGTCAGAGATAAATGAGGCGCCTGTTCATAAAATTTCATATTGCGGTAGCCTGAGGTGTCATTCTCGGCGGCATCGAGTGTGCCGGTTGCCAGGCCCGTATAGACCTCTCCATAAGGCATAGGCACCGGCTTCGCTCCCAGCTGATTGAAGGTATCGACATAGACCGGGCTGCCGATAACACGGATCTTCATGTCCTTCATATCTTCAGGCGTTTTTACGTCCTTGTTCTTCGAAAAAACGTGTCGCAATCCAGCGCTCCACCACCCCAGAATATCCAGCCCGGACTCTTGTTCCGCCTTTTGCGTGATCTTCGCGCCTATCGGGCCGTCGGTCACGATCCATGGATGTTTATCGCCATCTCGAAACAGAAATGGCGTGTCATAGATGCCGATAGACGGAGCGAAAGAACTCAGATTGGCGTTTGCCACGCAAGTCATGGTCAATGCGCCCATTTTGACTTGCTCGATCGCGTCCTTTTCATCTCCTACCTGACCTTGCGGAAACACCTTCAATGTGATTTCTGTTTTCCCCGCCTTGAGCTTCTCGCTCATTAGCTTGAAAGCCTCATAGCAGGGCTCGCCTGGCGGATTCACGTGCGCCGCCGTCAGTTCAATGGGCTTGGCCAGCGCGCCCGACGCAAAGAGCGTAGCCAACAGGCCGGAAATAATGGAATAAATTGAAGCGCGTGTCATTTTGTCTCCTGTTTTAGATGGAATTTTTTTAGCTTAGTAGAGAATATCCGCTCTACAGTTATCTCTTTTTTATTTATATTAGACCGATCTAAATTTTATGTCAATAAAAAATTAGACAACCGATTTTCTACTCGATAGAAGAAGCATTTCAGGTGTAATTACGACCGCAGACAAAGATCCGCTGTTAAGAGGAATGCGGACCCTACCTCGCGCCAGGCTATGTGATAAACCGACATACGGGTGGATTTTTTACTTTGCAGCACGCACCGCCACTGCCGCTTTACGTTTATTTCGACCCGTGAAACGCGGCTTGTTATTGACATGGTTCATGCCTTACTCCAGCCTGTATCGGCTGTCAGCGGCAGCTTCCCGCTTTTGCTGCCAACGCGAATCAAGACATATCAAATACAGAACGCGCGGGCAGCTAGCTCCCCTTTTTCAACATTTCCATCCGCGCCAGCGCCTGCTGCGTGACTTCCGGATTAACCAACGGCGTTGGCAGTTTTCCGGCAAGCAGATCCAGGGTCTGGTTTACCGACACCTGGCTGATGCGGCGCATGCTTTCCCTGGTCATGCCCGCGATATGGCTGCTTAGAACGACATTTGGCAACGTACGCAGTGGTGAGTCATCAGGAAGCGGCTGTGATTCAAACACGTCCAGCGCAGCGCCAATTTTCTGTTTCTTCAATTCCTCGACAAGTTCGTGCTGGTTGATCACCGCACCGCGCGCCACATTGATGATACTGGCGCCCTGCCTCATCAAACCCAATGTACGCCGGTTTGCGATGCCTTTGGTTGCTGTTGTCAACGGGCAGGCAAGGACCACAAAATCGGCCACTCGAAAAACCTCATCGCTGGGCGCCGCAAGAATATAGTCGGGCATTTTGCTCGGGTCGCGGCGATAGCCGACCACGGACATGCCGAATCCATAATGACAAATTCGGGCCAGCGCCTGGCCGATGGCGCCAACGCCAATAATGCCTACCGTTTTTCCATGCAGTTCAAGGGCCCCGTCGGACAGAGCACGCGATGCACTCCATCCCTCACTGCGAAGCAGCGAATCCACCGTATGCAGGCGGCGCGACAGCAACAGCATTTGCCCAACGACATACTCTGCCACAGCAACAGCATTTGCGCCGGGCGCATTGCTTACAGGGATTGCGCTGGCGGTGGCTTGCGCGACTGGAATAATATCTACCCCGGCCCCATGCCTGACAATACCGCGAAGACGGTGAGCATGTTCCAGGACAGTCCCGGACACCGGCGAGCGCACAATCAGCACGTCGACATCACGGATCTCCCTGGCAAGCACCTGCTGATCCAGCGACGGCGCGACGCGCACCTGCGCATGTTCGCGCAGGCGCGCTGTTTCGCTGGAGTCAATCGGGTTGGTAAGCAGAACAATCGCATTCACGGGCGCTCCCTGGCTTTGGTTGATAGTTCAATGGACAAACAGCGACGGATCGGCCCCGCATGCAACAAATGGCGTGTACAGCCGAATCGTTTTTGCAAAGGCGCAGTGTACCGTGTAATCCAACAATGCGCGCCATCAGGGAAAACCCACAGCAACCGATCGCAATCCATTGCGACTGAAATACGACCGCTACAGATAGGCGCTGTCGTGCACATCATTGCGTGCCCTGCTTTGTCATTTCATATGAAATTTTTTTTTGAAAGAGCTTTTCATTCTCTCCGAATTGTTTTAGTATTCCCAAAACTTCCTATTTTTAAGAACATTCTTCCTAATAATTGGGATTTATAAACTCATATCCTCCAGTTTATAAACCGGAACTAAAGGAGCCGAAGTTGAATATCACAGATGTGCAGACTCTGTCGTGCGACGCCGGCTGGCGCAATTACTATTTCGTCAAAATCTCCACTGACGCCGGTGTTTGCGGATGGGCGGAATTTGACGAGGGCTTCGGTTCTCCCGGCGTTACCGCAGTCATTCAGAAACTGAGCGAAATGCTTATCGGCAACCCGGTACCCGGCCAGGAACGCTTCTACGCCGAAGCCTACAGCCGCACCCGCCCCGCTGCCGGCGGCGTGGTTGCAGAAGGTATTGGCGCCCTGGAAAATGCGCTGCTTGACGTGCGGGCCAAATCCCTGGGGGTGCCCTGCCATGAGTTGCTGGGTGGAAAGGTACGCGATACGCTGCGTGTGTACTGGTCTCATTGCCCGGCCTGGCGCATCAATCTTCCAAAGTACTTCGGGCCCGCCGTAACGGATCTGGACGGCGTCCGGGCCATGGGGGCCGAGGCGCGTGAACGCGGTTTTACGGCACTCAAATCCAACACTTTCATTTTCGATGACGGCCCTGCCTACGCCTGGCGTCCCGGGTTTGCCGCGCCTTTTTATCCTGAACTGAACGCCGATCGTCGAATCATCCGAAACCTGCGCGATTGTCTGGAAGCATTGCGTGACGGCGCTGGACAGGACATGGACATTCTGCTGGATCTGAATTTCAATTTCAAAACAGAGGGCTACCTGAAGATCCTGCGCGCCATCGACGACCACGACATTTTCTGGGTGGAGATCGACAGCTACAGTCCCGATGCGCTTGCGTATATACGGAATCACAGTCCGCATCCCATCAGTTCATGCGAAACCCTGTTCGGCGCCAGAGAGTTCCTGCCTTATTTCCAGAAGAACGCCGTTGACGTCGCCATCGTTGATGTGGTCTGGAATGGTGCATGGCAATCGATGAAGATCGCCAACCTGGCTGATATCCATGAAGTGAATGTCGCTCCGCATAATTTTTACGGCCATCTTTGCACAATGATGAACGCGCATTTTGCCAGCGTGGTGCCTAATTTTCGCATCATGGAAACGGACATCGACCGGCTCGCCTGGGACAAGGAACTGTTCACCCACGTTCCCGAATATGTTAACGGGCATCTGATCGTTCCGGACCGTCCTGGCTGGGGAACAGAGCCTGTCGAAGAGGCCATCAGGGCGCATCCGCCAAAGCCTGGCGGCGGACTGATCCGTCCACGCCAGTCCCGATAGTCATTCAACCGCCCATTTTTTTACTACGCAGTGACAATTCGTTTACCAAGGAGACAACCACATGATCAATGACTGGAACGCAACGCTGAGCAACCTTCGCAAGGGCGGCGCCGCTTTTGCCAAACACAATCCTGCGGTGGTAACCGCTTATCGTGGCCTGAACGAGGCGCTTGGGCAGGCCAGACATCTGGACGACAAGACGCGCGAATTGATCGCGCTGGCCGTAGCTGTTACCACGCGATGCGATGGCTGCATTTCGTCGCACGCCGCCGCTGCTCAGAAGGCGGGCGCCAGCGTGGAGGAAGTCAGCGAAGCGCTGGGCACCGCTGTGGCGCTGAATGCCGGCGCCGCCTACGTGTATTCGGTTCGGGCTATTGAAGCATTTGAGCAAATAGACAAATGACGTTTCTCCCGGTGCAGCAAATGTGTACCGGGATGCGGTTTGCAGGGGCGTGGCAACAATAATTCCAAGCCACGGGTAACAGTTATCACTTTCAGAACAGGAAGTACCCAAAGGAGAAATAAAATGAGCAGACAAGCAGAACAAGTAATTCGGTTGGGAACATCAATGGCGTTGGCAGCCGCATGCATACTGGCATCTCTGAGCGCTTATGCTGCCTGGCCTGCCGATAAGCCAATTCGCCTGATTGTGCCCTACGCCGCAGGAGGCGCAACCGATATCCTGGGACGTGCCGTTGGCAATCAAATGGCCAGGGAGTTGAAACAAACCATTGTTGTAGAAAATAAACCCGGCGCCGGCAGCATGCTGGGCTCGCAACAAGTAGTGCGTTCCGCACCGGACGGGTACACGATTTTGCTGGGCAGTATTTCAAATGTACTGAATATGTATTTCTACAAGGACCCGCTTTATGATTTGCGCAAGGATCTCAAGCCGGTCGCGCAAATTGTATCCGTGCCCAATTTTCTGGCGGTGAGCAAATCGGTGCCGGCAAAGAACGTGGCTGAACTGATCGCACTTGCCAAGCAGAAACCCGGGCAGCTCAGTTGCGCAACCTCCGGGGTCGGTTCCTCACCCTATCTCTCGTGCGAACTGTTCAAAGTCATGGCGGGTATCGATCTTATCAACACGCCGTTCAAGGGCGGAGCGCCAGCCATTCAGTCTGCGATCGGCAATCAGACCACCATGGTGTTTGCCAACGAAGCCTGGCCATACATAGATTCGGGCCAGTTGCGAGGGCTGGGCGTGACCACGGCCGAGCGCTCACCCTATTCCAGAGATATCCCTGCCATATCGGAAACATTGCCAAAATATGACGTGACGGCCTGGTACGGATTCTGGGTGCCTGCCAGGACGCCCGACAAGATCACCAGTGCGCTGAGCAAGGCAGCGGCAGATGCACTGCAAAGCCAGGAAGTGTTAAATACCCTGAAGCAATTGGGCGCCACGCCAAAGCCATCGGATCCGCAGCAATTTGCAGACTACGTCAATACCGAAATTGACCGCTGGGCCGCGATCACCAAAGAAATGAATATTCAGGCCAAATGACACAGCAAGGCGTGACAATACGCAAGCCTGCAACAGGAACCGTGATGCGACGACTAGGTGATGTACTGAAACATTGGGCCGAACATACGCCGGACAATCCGGCGATTTCGGATGAAATCCGCTCGCTCAGCTATGGTCAGCTGAACCAGGCGTTGACCGATTGCCGGCGCTTTCTGGCCGGCGCAGGCCTTCGGCCCGGCGATCGCCTCGCCTTGATCGGAGAAAACAGCACTATGCTGGCAACCCTTATTCTTGCCGCCGGCCTTGATGACATCTGGGTTGTCCTGGAGAATGCCCGCCGCGCGCCGCTCGAAACCGATGCCGTATGCGGCCATGCCAGGCCTCGTCGGATTCTTTACCTGACCGAGAATTCGCCTTCGGCCGGCGAGCATGCATGCCGTCATAAAGCGCTAGAAGTAAAGACACCGTTTGGGTCGCTGGCGATGGGCCCGCTAATGGAGACTGTGCCGGAGCCATGCTTTGGATCGGCGCAGGACCAGGTGGCTGCGCTCATCTACACCACCGGCAGCACCGGTACGCCCAAGGGGGTGATGCTCACGCACGGCAACCTGCTTTTTATTGGTTCGCTCATGCAACAACAACGACGCCTCATACCCGAGGATCGGGTGTACGGCATCCTGCCCATTACACACGTCATGGGACTGTCTTCCGGCCTGATTGGCACACTGGCCTCGGGCGCCCATGTGCAACTGGTGCCGCGTTTTTCCGTTGCCCATTGCCTGGACAGTCTGAACCGGAAGGGTATCACTGTTCTGCAGGGCGCCCCTGCCATGTTTTCCCGACTCGTCAAATCAGAACAAATACATGGCTTGCACGCCACCACGCTAAGGGTCATTGCGGCTGGAGGCGCGCCTCTGGATCCGACCCTCAAGCACGAAGTGGAACAGACCTTCGGCCTGACATTGCACAATGGTTATGGCCTGACCGAAGGGTCGGCCATCTGCTGGACCCGCCTGGAGTCCGCCAATCCTGATTGTGCCGTGGGCCCGCCCAACCCCGGTGTAGACATTGCCATTCTGGATGCTGAAAACAGGCCGGTCGAACCGGGCGCGCAAGGCTCATTGTGGGCCAAAGGTCCGAATATCATGAAAGGCTATTTTCGCGACCCGCAACGAACGGCTGCGGTCCTGACCGCCGACGGCTGGTTCAATACAGAGGATCTGGCCCGGCAACTGCCCGATGGGCGGATCAATATTGAAGGACGCACCAAGGATCTGATTATCCGCTCCGGCTTCAATGTTTCGCCGCTTGAGGTTGAAACCGCGCTGAATGCCCATGAACAGATTCAGCATTCGGCAGTGCTGGGACACACCCTCTGCGGCAACGAGCAGATTGTGGCGATGATCGAACTCATCCCAGGCGCCAGCCTGAAAGAAGAAGACGTACGCCTGTTTTTACAGGAACGTCTCTCTCCTTACAAGCGGCCCGGACGAATCATTTTTGTAGACAACCTGCCCGTGGCCCCCAACGGCAAGGTACTCAAACACCAACTGAAACAGACCCTGGAGGAGTTGACATGACCGATGCAGTAACTTACGAATCCCGTGATGGTATTGCGATTATCACCATCAATCGCGAAAGCCGCATGAATGCTATCGGCCCCGAAGTGGAAGCCGGTCTGGCCGCGGCATGGAAACGCCTCAGAGACACGCCGGAAGATCGCGTCGGCATTCTTACCGGAGCCGGCGCCAAGGCGTTCTCTGCCGGTAAGGATATGGCCTGCACGGCACCGCCCGACTACCGCAGCTTTACACCCAATGTCGGCGTTCTGCTGGAAAAACCACTTATCGCGGCAATTAGCGGTTGGTGCATTGGCGGCTCTATCGTGCTCACGCTGATGTGCGACTTGTGTGTGGCGACCGAAGACGCCAAATTCATGTACCCGGAAGCCAAAATGGGCTTTGCCGGAGGAATGATTGCATCGGCAGCGGCCAGGATCCCGCATAAAGTGGCAATGGAATTAATGTTGCTTGGCGAGCCCATTTGCGCCCAACGCGCTTATGATGTTGGTATGGTTAACCGTGTGGTGCCGGCAGGCCAGCATATGGTTGAGGCCATGAAGCTGGCGCAACGGCTGGCTGCTAACGCTCCATTGGTGATGACCATGCTCAAGCGCCTGGCTGCCCAGACCACGCCCATGAGCCCGGTGGAGATCGCCGGTCATGCCTGGCGGGAGAACCAGCGGGTGTTCGAGAGCGACGATTTTGCCGAGGGTTTGGCAAGCTTTACCGAAAAACGCCCACCGGCTTTCACAGGCCGGTAAAACCGTGCATGCTTCTATGAGCATGGCGCGTTCACACCGCCAGCAAAGCAATGGAAATATTGAAACGAACAGAGAGACAAATGACAATGCATACCCCGAACCTGAACCGCCTGAGCGATTTTATTCAAGCAGCAACAAAAATCATGGACGGCCATGATGACAATCAGCGCCCGCCTGCCGGCATGAAGTCCCTGCTGGCAGACCTCGTTGCTCAGGACGACTGGCTGCCCGAATTTTGCACCGTGCCGCACCCTACTTTTTATCAGCAATTTCTTCTGCACTGCGATCCTCTGGAGCGCTTTTCACTGGTCAGTTTCGTCTGGGGCCCCGGGCAACAGACCCCGGTTCACGACCACATGGTGTGGGGTTATATCGGCATGTTGCGTGGTGCGGAACTGAGTCAGCGCTATCGCACTCAACCGGATGGCTCGCTGACGGCCGACGGCGAACCGGACCGACTCGAACCCGGCATGGTGGACACGCTGCTGCCGGCAGAAGGCGATATACACCAGGTGTTCAATGCATACGAGGATAAGCCATCTATCAGCATTCATCTTTATGGCGGCAACATCGGCGCGGTCAGCCGGCATGTGTTCGACCTGGCCAGCGGCCAGCCAAAAACGTTTATCTCGGGCTACTCATCTGACCTGATCCCCAACGTCTGGGAT
>DATGQC010000152.1:0-10062 GCA_035304425.1 Advenella sp. | reverse complement strand
TGCGGCTGTATCGGCGGTTTACGCTTTCCTCGTAGCGGTTTTCGTGTATCGTGATATCGGGCTGCGGCAAATTCCCGACGTCCTGCTTGACGCCGCCAAAGTCACGATCATGCTGATGTTCATTATTGTGAACGCGCTGCTGTTTGCCCATGTGCTGACCACCGAACGTATTCCGCAGATCATCGCGGAACAGATCATCGCCTGGGACATGCAGGCGTGGCAATTTCTGATTGTCGTCAATATCCTGCTGCTGGTCGCGGGCATGTTCATGGAGCCCACGGGGATTATTCTGATTCTTGCGCCAATCCTGTTTCCGATTGCCACGCAATTGGGTATCGATCCGGTTCACCTGGGCATTATCATGGTGGTCAATCTGGAAATCGGCATGGTTACACCGCCGATCGGGCTGAACCTTTTCGTTACCGCAGGAATCACCAAAATGTCTATCGGGCAGGTCGTACGCGCCGCCTCGCCATGGCTGATCCTGTTGCTGGGCTTCCTGGTACTTGTTACTTACATTCCGGCCATCTCCCTGTGGCTGCCCCAGTTGTTGGGCTAACGACATACTGATTCGCTCTTTCCTTAAAAAAGACAGGCAATATGCCTGTCTTTTTTTACCATGATCATTATGTCAATTGAAACGTGTATGCTGTTGACATGGATTCTCTGACTGCCGCCTGCGCCCGCATGCTCGCTGCGGGCGATGTACTCAATGCAATGAAGCTGGTTGCGCTGCGCAATGATCCGCCGGCGCTTGCCTTGCGGGGCGTGGCCATGGCACGCCTGGGCGACTATGCGCGAGCACGTGATCTGCTCGCGCAGGCGGCTCGCAAATTTGGTGCGAATGAGCCGGTACAAAGAGCGCGCTGCATTGTTGCCGGCGCGGAAGTAGCCCTGGCCATGCGCCAGCTCGATAGTCCGTCGCACGCGCTTGCTGCTGCACTGGCTACCCTCCAGGCGCGCAATGATCATGCCAATGCCCTGCAGGCCCGGTTAATCATGGCACGCCGCTTTCTGCTGCTCGGGCGCCTTGAGGACGCATCGGCTTGCGTGCGCGATCTTGATACGAACGGCGTGCCAGCTTCTCTTGCTGCGGTTGCCGAATTGGTTCAGGCCGAGCTTGCTTTGCGTTCCTTGCACATGGAACGCGCCCATATCGCCCTGCGCAGAGCACAGGCGGCGGCTGATCAGGCCACAATCGCTGCGCTTCAGGCAGAAGTGGCAGCAATGCAAAAAACACTCATGCGTCCTGCCGCCCGCCTGCTCACCGCCCATGACGACAAGACGTTGACGCTCGCAGAGGTTGCCGATCTGCTATCGTCGCGTGCGCTGGTCGTCGATGGGTGTCGTCGTGGCATCAGCGTTGATGGTACATGGCTGCCGCTGCTGCGGCGACCCATTCTGTTCGAACTGGTCCGCGCGCTGGCCAGCGCCTGGCCCGGCGACGTTGCGCGACAGTCACTCATCGCAACCGTGTTCCGGCTTCACGATCCCGATGAATCCCAGCGGGCGCGCTTGCGCGTGGAAATGGGCCGACTGCGCAAGCTGGTCAGACCGCTCGCCCGAATTGAGGCGACCCGTGACGGATATGCATTCGTGCCCCTGGACAATCGGCGCACAGTGGTGCTGGCCCCGCCCATCGACAGCGATGCCGCCGCATTGTTAGCGCTGCTCGCCGATGGCGCCCCCTGGTCTACCTCGGCCCTGGCGCTGGCACTGGGCGCCAGCCAGCGCACAGTACAGCGGACACTGGCAGAGCTGCAAGCCAGTGGCCAGGTCCATGCCGTGGGCAAGTCCCGCGTACGACGCTGGGTCTCCTCGTCTCTGGCAGGTTTCACGACAATATTGTTACTCCCCTCGGTGCTGGCGTTGAAATAGAATGTCTTTAACGTACCACTTCGCGGTACGAAACAGGGAGACAGACATGAAGCAGCCAGTAAACACAGACCTAGCCACAACAACCGCCAGCCCCGCGCAAATCGTGCAGGAATACGGACCCTTTCCAGATGCCGATACCATTCACGGCGTAACCTTTGACGGCCACCACGTCTGGGCCGCCACCGGGTCCAGCCTGCTTGAAATTGATCCGGCGCAGTCCCGGATCACACGCAAACTGGCATGCACTTGCGATGCGGGCACGGCATTTGACGGAACCTATCTGTATCAGATTACCGGTGAGCATATCAACAAGATCGATCCGACCGACGGCAGCGTACTGGCGACCATTCCAGCCCCTGGCCATGGCAACGATTCCGGCCTCGCCTGGGCCGAAGGCAGCCTGTGGGTGGGGCAATATCGCAATCGCACCATCGTCCAGATCAACCCTGAGACCGGTGCCGTCATCCGCAGCATTGTGTCAGATCGTTTTGTCACCGGCGTAACCTGGGTCGACAACGAACTCTGGCATGGCACCTGGGAGGCAGACGAAAGTGACATACGCCGGATTGACCCGGACAGCGGCGCAGTGCTGGAGCAACTGGTCATGCCGGCAGGCACTGGTGTCAGCGGACTTGAATCTGACGGCGCCGATCTTTTCTACTGCGGTGGCGGTGCCAGCGGAAAGGTACGCGCCGTACGACGTCCGAAATAATTGCAATTGCATGACGCATAATGACTTGACGAGTCAGGGAGCACATGATGAATATGTCTTATTCAGAATCGCCAGCCGATCGCCATGCGGTGGTCACTCATGATGAATGGCTCGCCGCACGCAGGCAATTGCTGGCGCGCGAGCGGGAACTCACCCACCTGCGTGATCGCATCGCAAGGGATCGCCGCGCCTTGCCATGGGAACGGGTCGACAAGGCGTACCTTTTCGATACGCCCGCAGGGCCAAGAAGCTTATCTGCCCTGTTTGGCCCACATCGGCAATTGATCGTGCAACACTTCATGTTCGCGCCAGACTGGGAACAGGGTTGTCCAAGCTGTTCCTACATGGCTGATCACACCGACGGCATGACGGTGCATCTGGCCCAACGCGATATTGCATTCGTGGCCATCTCACGCGCCCCGCTGGCAATGATAGAACGCTTTCGCCAGCGGATGGGATGGCAATTTAACTGGGTCTCGTCGGGCGATACGGATTTCAACTACGATTATGGCGTCAGTTTCCGGCCCGAGCAGCAGGCCACAGGGAAAGTGCACTACAACTACTGCGACCAGTATTTCCCGGATGAAGAGGCCCCCGGCATAAGTGTTTTTTATAAAAATGACGAAGGCGATATTTTTCATACCTACTCCACCTACCACCGGGGCGTGGAAGTGATGATGGGCGCCTATGGCCTGATGGATTTGACCCCGCTGGGCAGGAACGAGCGTGAGGTGCCCAACAAGATGGAATGGGTTCGCCACCATGACCGCTACGCCGGCGGCACGGGTACGCCGTCTTGCTGTCATACACCGGCGTGAGTCAACACCGGAGACGGAGATGCAAGACCTTTGGCCATGGCTGGCTGTCGCCGGAGCAGGAGCGTTGCATGGGATGAATCCGGCTTCCGGCTGGCTCTTTGCCGCAGCGCTGGCTTGCCATGATAAAAGGCAGGCGATACTGTCCTTGATTCCCCTTGCAATCGGCCATATGACCTCGCTGGGACTGGTGGCGGCCGCAGTGGTTTACGGGCTTGCCGTGAACCGCGTCGTACTGGCGATTGCGGTGGGCCTGTTGCTTGGTCTTGGCGGCATCCATTGCATCGGCAAAAAAGCGCTGCCAATGCTGGCAACACCTGCAAGCAACGCAGGGCTGGCGCTTTGGTCACTGATTGTGTCTACCGCGCACGGTACGGGATTGATGCTGGTGCCTGCCTTTATACCGCTGTGCATGACAGGATCGCCTGCCGGCCAGATTACCGCCAGCGGTTCTCTGCTGCTCGCATCTGCTGCTGCAGGCGTACATATGGCGGCAATGCTGATTACTACAGGCTTCCTGGCTATCCAGGGCCGCAAAGGTGTGCATGCGGCTGCGACGCTATGGCGCAAACACCGGAACAAATACCGGCACTACCGGCCGGCGCCGTAGCAGCGCAAGCGCCGCAAGCTTATGCCATTGCCGTGCGCTTGCGATCAATTGCGTTTTCGTTAATTGGCAGATTCATCAATGTTGCGAACACGCTCAGCGCGATGGCAAGATACCACACCACATCATAGCTGCCGTAGATATCATATAGCTTGCCGCCCAGCCACACGCCCAGGAACGAGCCTATCTGGTGGCTGAAGAAAACAAAGCCGCCCAGCATGGAAAAATGCCGAACGCCAAAGATCTGGGCAATGATCGCATTGGTGGCCGGCACAGTAGACAGCCACAGAAATCCCATGACGGCAGAGAAGATATAAACGCTGGCTGCTGAAATGGGTACAAGCAGAAACAGGATGATCGCCACCCCACGCGCCGAGTAAATAAAGGCCAGCAGATAGCGCTTGGGCCATACCTGACCAAGAGACCCCACCAGGTATGTGCCGAACACATTGAACAGGCCGATCAGCGCCAGTGCGTAACTGGCCACTTCGGCGCTCAGGCCTTCATCTTTCAGGTAACTGGGCATGTGAACGCCAATGAACACCACCTGAAAACCACAAACGAAATAGCCCAGCACCAGCAGGCGGAAACTGGGATAGGCGAATGCTTCCCGGATAGCATGAATAATGCCCTGTTGACTGGCCACAGGTGCTGCCGACGACTGCCCCGCGCCGACAATATTCATGTTCTTCTCACGCAACCCGAAAGCCAGCGGCACGATCATCAGCACGGCACAGCTTAGAACCACCAGCGCTTGTTGCCAGCCGAAGGCGTTGATAAGTATGTTCTCTGTCGGCAACATCAGGAACTGGCCGAAAGAGCCTGCTGCCGCTGCCACGCCCATGGCCCACGAGCGGCGGCTGACCGGAATATTGCGCCCAATAACGCCGAAGATCACCGCGTAGGTGGTGCCGGCCTGCGCCATTCCAAGCAGAACACCCGTGGTCAGGGTAAACGTAAGCGGTGAGGTGGTGTAGGCCATTCCCAGCAAACCCAGCGCATACAGAATAGCACCTGCAATAATGACTTTAAACGCGCCGAAACGGTCCGCCAGCATGCCGGCAAACACACCCGTGATTCCCCAAACCAGATTCTGAATGGCGATGGCAAATGAAAAAGTCTCGCGTCCCCAGTCGTTGGCCTGGATAACCGGCTGCATCCAAAGGCCGAAGCCGTGCCGCACGCCCATGGAGAAGGTGACAATCAGGCCCCCGCAGATCAGAATTTGCCATGCAGAAAGCGGACGGGTTTGCGCGAGAGCCGAAGACATAGTAAGCCTGTTGCCAGAGTGTTCAGTGAAATAGATTATATACACAATCTATTGTCGGATTCAATGAATATCATCATAGCAGCAGACCTCAGCCTGTTTAATGTCATTTTTGTATGTTTTGCGGCACAGTGCGCCACGCTTGCGGAATAATAAATAGTGGCCTCTTGTAATCTATTACAATATTGCCAGATGGCGCGTATATGGTCCATACCGCGCCGGCGCCGGTCAGGCGAATGATCCGTCTGCATCGCAAAGCGGCAGCGCAAGCGCTGGCCCGACCATACCGCATCATTTCATGTGTATTCAAGAGGAACTGTTATGGGCCGATCTTCAAGGCAACAAGCCGAACAAAATCGCGCCGAAATTCTCAAGGCGGCCAGCAGGCTGTTTCGTGAGCACGGCGTGGACAATGTATCCATTGCAGATGTCATGGCTGCGGTCGGCCTGACTGCCGGCGGCTTCTACCGGCATTTCGCATCAAAAGAGGCGCTGGTCAACGAGGTGTTATCCACCGTGTTTGCGCAATCCTCCGAAAGATGGAAGCAGACCTGCGATACCAACCGGGAAGCAGAACACGGCGGCCTGCAGGTGCTGATCCAGCAGTATTTCAGAAAAAAACAGGCGGGCCAGACCTGCCCCATTCTTGCGTTCGCGCCACATGTCAGCCACGAGGCGACCGGCGTCGAGACGGTCGGCCTGTATGGCGCGCACACAGAAGAGCTGTATCGGCACTTTCGTGCGGCGGCCTTGCAAGCGACGCCGCCGCACGGAAAAACGGCCATGTCCGAACAGGAGATCCTGGTGCTATTTGCAGCCATGGTGGGAACCGGCTTTCTTGCACAGTCGGTAAACGATCAGGCATGGATTGAGTCGCTCAAATCAGCCGTGATTGCCAGCACCGGCCTGCCCGCCCCCGAGTAAACGCAGGCACCACAGACCACAGTCAATCCGGCCATGCTCTGGGCGCCGCCATACATGAACGCATTGATGTCACGCTTGGTCCGATTCGCTGCGCCCGGCGCCGGTCTGGATATCCGCGCGCCATAATGACTGACGCAGCACCGTATTGGAAACGCCGGCAGCCAAACCGACCACCAATGCACAGGCGGAGCCGCCCAGCACCAGCGCGCGGCCCGGCGACCACAAACTGGCCAGGAAACCCGCCTGCAAGCCGCCAAGGGCCGGTCCCAGGTAGCCTTGCAAAAGCCACAGACCGGACACCCGGCCGCGCAGGGCGTCCGGCGTATGAGTCTGCAACAATGCGCCGCGTACAATATCAGACGCCGTATCGGCCATGCCGGCCATGGCCAGAAACACCAGGACTGGCCAGACTCCCCACGGCAGGCCGCCAGTGAGGCCGCCGGCCGCCACGCCGGTAAACGCGATCGCCATCGCCCATAGCAGCGCACAGAGCACGACCAGCCGCCCCGGGCGAACCAGCTGGCGGGTCCAGCCCGAGGTAATCGCCACCAGCAAGGCCCCGCAGGCCGGCGCTGCGTACAGATAACCAACCATTTGCGGCCCGCCCTGCAATACCTCCCGGGCCAGTTGGGGCATCAGAACATGCGCGTTGGCAAAGAGCATCATGACCAGATCCAGTCCCAGCAGACAGGCAATAATCCGGTTGTGCCGTATATGGCATAGACCGTCGCGCCATTGCGCGTATACCGGCGGCATGGCGGCCGGTGTCCGCTCTGCCTGGGACACCGGCGTCAGCAAGTCGCGCGGCAGACGGGCCAGCAGGATGGGCACCAATGCTGCCCCCACCAGCACAACGATGAAACAGGCTGCCGGTCCGACCCTCGCAAGCAACGCCCCTGCAATCAGCGGACCAACCAGACGGCTTAGCTCCATGGTCAGCGCATTGAGCGCACCTGCGGCCGCCAGTTGATGCGCGGGCACCAGGCGCGGCATGGCTGCCATTAACGCTGGCGCACTGATGCCACTGGTCAGTCCGCTCAGAAGCGTAGCCAGATAAATTTCTGTCAATCCGGGCTCGGCACGCAGACTATTGATACACAACAGGAGAACCACGCCCACGTAACCGGTTCGCCCCCAGACCATAATGCGCCGGCGATCCGCCCGGTCCGCCAGCGCGCCGCCCCAAACCAAACCAACCAGCGACCCCGCAGCCAGGCCAATGCTGACGCCGGCCACGTGCAACGATGAACCACTGATCGCATACACCTGCCAGGCGACGGCAACGGCCAGGATGGCAATCGACAACAAAGAAACAGAACGGGCAAGATACAGGCTGCGGAATGCGGGCGAGTGGCGCAACGGACCCGGATCCAGCGTCAGGCGGGACCATTGCCACCGCTTGCGCGCGACAGACGCGCGGCGCCCGGACGGCGCGGCGCCGCCTTCAGCAGACTCGTTCATGCGCCCGCCTGCTTGCCTTGCATCCGGCCTCCCGGTCTGGCCGGCGCACGCTTCATCTGGGTCTCGTCCAGACCGCGACGCCAGTAGGCGACAACCAGTTGCTCACGGCTGCCCAGGCCGACCGTCTCGCGCAGCCAGGCGCGCACCGTCTGGGCGGTTGAAAATTCTGCCCCCACCCAGACAAATCTGTCTTCATCTGCGGCAATCGCACACGCTTGAATGGCATCACCAAGCAAGGTCGTTGTACCAGCCGGAGCGCTTGCACGATAAAGCCATTGCACCGTCATCCCAGGCGGCAGCGCCAGCGGGATCCGGTCAGCGGGCGTCTGCACTTCGATGATCACGACACCAGTGGTGCGGGCCGGCAGCGCCTCACCGATGCGCGCAATGGCCGGCAAGGCGGTGTCATCACCAGCCAGCAACATCCAGCCCGCAGGACTGGCGGTGCGCCCGCCAGGGCCTGAAAGGCCGATTTGCTGACCCGTCACGGCCTGGGCCGCCCAGCGCGAACCCGGGCCGGCATCCTCGTGCAGCACAAAGTCTACTTCAAACCACCCCTGCTGCGCGCTGATGCGGCGTATCGTATACGTGCGTATGTCCAGGCGCTTGTCATCTTTGGGAAATTGCGGCATGCCATCGGCGGCCAGCGTGGGCCATTCAGGATCAAGCACATCGGGCTGGGGAAAAATAAGCTTGCAATGAATATTATCCTCACGGTCATAGCGGGCCAGATCGTCGGCGCGGAATCGCACGCGTCGCATATGCGGGCCGACCTCTGACACGGCCAGAACCGTGATCAGGCGAAAGGCCGGAGGGCGTTCCAGCTTCACCTGATCGCCCTGCCAGCGGATGGCCTCTGGCGCGCAATGGCCGAATTCCTGAATATGATGAAAAACCATCATTTTGCCTTCATACAGCGTTGCAGCAGTGGGTGCGGCAACCTGTGCATGCAGGCTGTCCACGCGCGCGCTGAAGGTTATTTTTGCATCGGCATAGTCCACTTGCCAGGTATTGTTCCGGCGGACCGCAACGAGATCATGTTCGCGCAAATGCGCCAACAACTGCGCCAGCACATTGTCGGCGTTACCAAGATGGACGGTCGTGCTTGTCTGAAAGGCGGTCATCATGAAATATCCTGTGATTGTCCGACGGCGCAGCCATCAGCGGCGACGGCGTCTACGAGTACAAAAGGGCGACCCTGCTCGCAGGTACGGACGCGCGCACGCACGCCCAATACCTCCCGCAACAGGGCATCGGTAATAATGCAATTGGGACGGCCAAACGCATGTATACGCCGGTTATGCAAAATGGCGATGCGATCGGCCCATTGCGCTGCAAGTGTCAGATCATGCAAGACAACAATAACGATCCGGCCTTCATTGGCCAGGCGGCGCGCCACATTCATGACTTGCCATTGATGCGCCAGGTCCAGCGCGCTGACCGGCTCGTCCAGCAACAGGACCGGACTGCCGCGCACCACGGCCTGGGCCAGCGCCGCCAGTTGCCGCTGCCCCCCTGACAATTGCTGCAGCGAGCGCAGGGCCAGCGGGCCAATACCCAGATGTTCGATAACGCGCAAAGCGGTCAATTCATCGTCTTTACGCACACCGGCTCGTCCACACTGCAATGCCACCAACGTGGCCTCAAGCACGGTCAGATTACTGGTTTCCGTAGTCGTCTGAGGCATGAAACCGATATGAGCCACCCGCTTGCCGGCGGACCAGTCCGACCAGTCATCGGGTCCGTAACGAATCTGCCCGCTGGCCGGCACCAGACCGGCAATCGCCTTGAGCAGCGTAGACTTGCCGGCCGCATTCGGGCCGGCCAGCGCGATCAACTGGCCGGGCTGGATATCAGGCAGAACGACATTGCTAAGCACAGTACGTTGTCGGTAGTGAACGCCCAGATTTTCAATATGCAAACTGGATCCGGCACTCATCCCTGTCTCCCGCTGCGACGTAGCACCAGCCCCATGAAGATCGGCAGTCCCACCAGCGCCGTCACAATACCGATAGGCAGCGTGATACCGGGCAGCAACGATTTGCTGACGACAGACGCCAGCGCAACCAGTGCAGCGCCAATCAGCACACTGGCCGGCAACAGGTGACGGTGACCGTCCCCGACAATCATCCTGGCGACATGGGGCGCGACCAGGCCGACAAACCCCACCGTGCCTACGAAAGCCACTGCAGTGGCCGCAAGCAGACTGATGCGCACCAGCGCCCAGCGCCGCAGCAAGGTCACATCAATGCCAAAACTGCGAGCGCGCTCCTCTCCCAACTGCAATGCGGTCAGCCGCCCCGCCGCGCGCCATGAAAGCGGTAAAGTGACAGCCAGCGTAGCCGCCACAATGGCGACACTCTGCCAATCCGCACGCGCAAGGCTGCCCATGCTCCAG
>DATGQC010000151.1:0-3274 GCA_035304425.1 Advenella sp. | reverse complement strand
GTTCATTCTGACCAAGTAAGCGGTCTAATTACAATTTTACGGATTATCGAAAATGGCTATTATTGACGTTGTAGTTCCTCAGCTCTCCGAATCGATCTCAGAGGCGTCCCTGCTTGAGTGGAAAAAGAAAGTAGGCGAAGCGGTCACTCAGGATGAAACCCTGATCGAAGTCGAAACCGACAAGGTCGTTCTGGAAGTGCCTGCACCGGCCAGTGGCGTGTTGACAGAAATCGCCCAGGGCGACGGCGCCACGGTCACTTCAGGCCAGGTGCTGGCAAAAATTGACACCGAGGCAAAAGCCGGTGCTGCTGCGCCTGAAGCTGCCGCTGCTGCTCCTGCCGCCCAGCCGGCTGCAGCCGAACCTGCCAAGGCCGAAGCTGCGCCCGCCAAGGCCGCAGAAGCCAGCAAGGGCAGTGCAGGTGTCGCTTCTCCTGCCGCCAGCAAAATTCTGTCTGAAAAAGGCATTGCCGCTGGCGATGTAGAAGGCTCTGGTCGTGATGGTCGTGTGACCAAGGCCGATGCCGCCGCCGCTTCAGCCAAACCGGCAGCGCCAGCGCCCGCCGCAGCGGCCGGCGCCGCAACCAGCCTGTCTCTTGACGGCCGGCCGGAACAGCGCGTGCCCATGACCCGTCTGCGTGCGCGTATTGCCGAGCGCCTGATCCAGTCCCAGCAGGAAAACGCCATTCTCACGACGTTCAACGAAGTCAACATGAAGGCCGTGATTGATCTGCGCAATGCCTATAAAGACCGCTTTGAAAAAGAGCACGGCGTGAAGCTGGGCTTCATGTCCTTTTTCGTCAAGGCTGCCGTTGCCGCGTTGAAAAAATATCCGCTGCTCAATGCCTCGGTTGATGGCAAAGATATTATCTACCACGGTTATTTTGATATTGGTATCGCGGTCAGCAGCCCGCGCGGTCTGGTGGTGCCTATTGTGCGCA
This sequence comes from Advenella sp., assembly GCA_035304425.1. Classification (GTDB taxonomy): domain Bacteria; phylum Pseudomonadota; class Gammaproteobacteria; order Burkholderiales; family Burkholderiaceae_B; genus Advenella. The sequence goes on along the minus strand of DATGQC010000151.1, from coordinate 2,336 downwards.
ACGCAGACCAGTTGTCTTTTGCCGAAATCGAAAAAACCATTGCCGATTACGGAGTCAAAGCACGCGAAGGCAAAATCAGTCTGGAAGATCTGACTGGCGGCACCTTCTCCATTTCCAACGGCGGTGTCTTTGGCTCCATGCTGTCCACCCCTATCATCAACCCGCCGCAATCTGCCATCCTGGGCGTACACGCCACCAAGGATCGTCCTGTGGTAGAGAATGGTCAGGTAGTCATTCGTCCGATCAACTTCCTGGCCATGTCATACGATCACCGTATCATTGACGGCCGCGAAGCGGTGCTGGGCCTGGTTGCCATGAAAGAGGCGCTGGAAGATCCGCAACGCCTGCTGCTGGAACTGTAATCGACGCAGTCTGAATGCGCCCCTTCGCGGGGCGCGCGTTTTTCATAGGATGCGTTAGCGCATCTGCTCTATCGAAATCAAGAGAAAATTATGTCTTCACAATTTGACGTTGTCGTAATTGGTGCCGGCCCTGGCGGCTATATTGCAGCCATCCGTGCTGCGCAGCTGGGCAAGAAAGTAGCGTGTATTGATGCCTGGACTGATGATGCCGGCAATCCCAAGCCGGGCGGCACCTGCACCAATGTCGGCTGCATTCCGTCCAAAGCCTTGCTGCAATCTTCCGAGCATTTTGAACAGGCCAACCACCATTTTGCCGAGCACGGTATTGAAGTGGGTAGCGTCAAGCTTAAGCTGGACACCCTGATCGGTCGCAAGGACACCGTGGTCAAACAGAACAACGATGGTATCCTGTATTTGTTCAAAAAGAATAAAGTCACGTTCTTTTCCGGCGTGGGTGCGTTTGATGGCAAGGCCGAAGACGGCAGCTGGAAAATCAGCGTCACCGGCAAGAAAGCGGAAAGCCTGACCGCGACCCATGTGATCGTGGCAACCGGTTCGGTTGCCCGTGCGTTGCCAGGCCTGCCGTTTGACGAAAAACAGATTCTGTCGAATGATGGGGCCCTGCGGATTGCCGGCGTGCCCAAGAAACTGGGCGTGATCGGCGCCGGTGTGATCGGTCTGGAAATGGGTAGTGTCTGGCGTCGCCTGGGCGCGGAAGTGACCATTCTGGAAGCCATGCCCGAATTTCTGGCTGCGGCCGACGTACAGGTTGCCAAGGAAGCGCAGAAGGCGTTCGCCAAACAGGGCCTGAAAATTGAAACTGGCGTCAAAATTGGCGAGATCAAATCCACAGCCAAGACGATCACCGTACCGTATACCGACGCCAAGGGCGCCGAACAGTCGCTTGCAGTAGACAAACTGATTGTCTCTATCGGCCGCGTACCCTTTACCGGCAATCTGAATGCTGACAGTGTCGGCCTGCAACTGGACGAGCGCGGGTTCATCGGCGTAAACGAAGAGTGCAAAACAAATCTGCCAAACGTATGGGCGGTGGGCGATGTGGTGCGCGGTCCGATGCTGGCGCACAAGGCCGAAGAAGAAGGCGTTGCCGTTGCCGAGCGCATTGCGGGTCAGCATGGTCATGTCAATTTCGATACCATCCCTTGGGTGATCTACACCTCTCCGGAAATTGCATGGGTCGGCAAGACCGAACAGCAATTGAAGGCAGAAAAACGTGAAATCCGCACAGGCAGCTTTCCGTTCCTGGCCAACGGCCGCGCCCGCGCTTTGGGCGATACGACAGGTTTTGCCAAGATCATTGCCGACGCCAAGACAGACGAAGTGCTGGGCGTGCATATTGTCGGCCCCATGGCTTCGGAACTGATTGCCGAAGCGGTCACCATCATGGAGTTCAAAGGCGCCGCTGAAGATATCGCGCGCATTTGCCATGCGCACCCAACCTTGTCCGAAGCGCTGAAGGAAGCAGCACTGGCCGTTGATAAACGCGCCCTGAACTTCTGATCGGCAGCACCATGTTGAATACGGCAAGGGCGTCCGTTTTGACCGACGCCAGCCGTCAGCCTGATCGTTCCCTATCGGACAACCCGGGGTGCCAGCGGCACCCCGGCCTGTTCCTGCAGTATGGCGCTCTCCGCCTGCCGGCAAAGGCAGGACGCGCCATTGCCCCCCTGCAACTTCTGCCATCCATCCGAATTGATTCGAATCGACCTGCTTCATGAACGTACTGCAATATTACGAAAAGACCCTTGCCGAGCGTGGCTATCGGGCCGACGAGGCCCAGCAGCGGGCCATCGCACGCTTGCAGGTGTTTGCTGACGAACTGGTTGCCTATCAGCAGGAGTTGGGTAAGCCCTTCCGGCGTTTTTTCCGCAAGCCCGAGCCGCCGCGTGGTGTTTATATGTGGGGTGGCGTAGGCCGTGGCAAAAGTTTTCTGATGGATTCTTTTTTCATGAC
>DATGQC010000150.1:0-12497 GCA_035304425.1 Advenella sp. | reverse complement strand
TAAAGATGTGGTGATGAATCTGCTGTTCAAAAAATAAAGCACTATGGCTATCGTTGAAAATACCACACCCTTTGTGATGCAAACCTATGAGAAATGGGATCATCAGGGTGACGTTTACCAAGTCATTACCTTGAAGGGGACATTTGACATGGTTGCGCATCAGCCCATGAGCGTTTCGCCAATACAGATACCGATGGTGACCGGAGATGAGCATTTCCCAGGGCTGAACGGGGTTCTTTTTTACAGTCAGCTTGTACGGGAAGGAGATTTGATCCTGGGCAAGCGAACGACCGATATTTGCGTGTCAGGCACTTCTTTTTGCCCAGAGGGCTATAAGGGCATTGCGCAATCACAGTGGAGGGCCAGTGTACAAGTCGGGCAGTACAAAAAAACGTTGAACATCACCGGCCCGCGATATTTTATCAAAGGCGCTGACGGCTGGACGCTTTCAGACCCGGAACCGGCCACCAGCGTCGTTTTAGACTATCGGCAGGCATTTGGAGGCCATGTTCCTGTTGCCTGGCAATTCAGACAAGAGGATAGGGATGTTGCCTATCTATTTAACCCGATTGGACAGGGTTGGTTGCCTGATGACGAGGATTTAAAAAACTGCATCTCTGCGCAAAAGGAAGCCATCGCTCACTGGCGGGATAATCTGAGCATGGTAACTGCGCCGCAGATTACGGATATTGATAAGCCGGTGTCAACGCCTTTTGATCGGCCCATACCTGCCGGTATCGGCCCGATTGCCAGATGGTGGCAGCCTCGCTATGAACTACAGGGCACCCTGGATCAAACGTGGCAGGACCAACGCTCGCCGTATCCGCCAGAGGATTTTAATGAGCGGTTTTACCAATGCGCCCATCCGGATTTAATCACTCAAACGTATTTATCGGGCGATGAAACCGTCACGCTTGAAAATATCGGTATTGCCAATTACCGCGGCAGCCTGCCCGGCATCGTCTGCGAGGCGATTGACACACGGGGTTTTGATAAACCCTATGTCCTGCCCTTTGTACTTGACACTGTACGTATTGATGCGATGACCCGTCAGGCAGTGCTTGTCTGGCGCTTGCAGTTGCTCGCCCAGGGACCGATCAGGCGGCTGACCGTGATTCATCGACCTGCAATGGCATCGGCAGCAGGCGATGCAAGTTGATCTGAACAGCTTTGGCAACCCCGTTGATGCCTTTATTCATATGACGGGGGTCTCCTGCGCCAACGATGTGGCGCAAGTGCTGGATCGCTTTGATAATGTGTGGCGCTACTATGCCGATCAATGGCCTGACGTGCATGGCGGGCAGCAAGGTATGTGGCTGGCCGCGCAAGGGGCGTTAGAGCGGTTTAAAACGCAGGAACAGGGCCAGCGCTCTAAAGAGGGTACAGCCGGGCATGTCGGCAATAAATCCTCCCGCTGGCGAGCGATCTGCACCCTGCCCGATTACTGCAAAGTGGGCGACTGCGTGGTGGGATTTGATTCGTCCAGTCCGCTGCAAAACAATATTACCAACTCCCCGGATGTGAAGGCTCAGAGCGCAGCCCAGCCTGTTTACAAGGTTGACGATACCTTTCAAGGGATTGAAGGCGATGGCGGGGCGCATATTGTGTCCGGCACCTCACTGGGCAGTGGCTATACGCGGATTCTGACCGGTCAGGACAATGTCAAGGTCAATGGTAAGCCGCTGGCCCGTGATGGCAGTCTGTGCCGGTTGAACTGTGACCGCGAAGGCAACGGTGGAACGATGGCCAGGCTGGTGACAGAGACCAAGGCAGTGGATTGTCGCGCCGGCTATCAAAAGGCCCTGGATGAGGCCGGGCTGGTGGTGGATGAAACAGTGCGGTCTGTTAAAGATACCGGCAAGCTGGTGTGGGATGCGCTGGGTACATCAGAAGAGGCCCAGGCCGCCCAGGCAAAGATAATGGAAGGGGCTGTCGATACCGTTAAAGGGATATGGCAGCTGGTTCGCCACCCGATTGATACGGGCGGCGCTATTATCGATTCGATCCAGGAGACGGATGCCGAGGTCCATGCGCGCAGTGGCAACTGGGGACGGGTCGGCTATTGGCTGACTGCGATTGCCAGGGAAGTGGTCGGTGGCAAGGGCAGTCGGGCACTCACAGGGGCCGCAACAGAGGCGGCGCAGGTGGCGGGCGCCGTCAGGAAGTTGGAAAAGGCCACAGATGAGGCAGCAAAACTTGCGGCTGCGGCGCAAAAGCATCTGAACAGGGCGGCGGATCTGGAACGGCAGATAGAGGTTGCCAAGCTGCAGGCAAAGTCGGCAGAAGATATCAGAAAACTGGAGCTGCAACGCCAGCGCGAGTTAGAGAAAGCCCGCGAGGCCAATGAGAAAGAGAAGGGCGTACATGTTAAAAAACCCGATCGACTCTTGCCAAACCATGAATATAAAATCAATGGCTACACTTACAAGACCGACGCCCAAGGGCGGGTGGTGTCGGTTGAAGGCGAACTCAAACCCAAATACAGGGATGCCGATGGCAATGCGCTGAGTAATCGCAATACCGCTGCGCAAAGAAACGTTGGCGTTGGCGATGGCAGGTTGAGTACCGACCACGGCGGGCATATTATTGGGGATCAGTTCGATGGCACGGGCGGCAGGGTCAATCTGGTGCCGATGGATGCCAAGGTTAACGGACCGGGGGGGAAATGGGCCAAAATGGAGCAGGAATGGGCAAGACATTTAAAACAAGGCGATACGGTGAAAGTGAAGATAGAGCTGGTCTATGCGGACGATACGATGCGGCCGAGCGGGTTTAATATTGAACAATCAATTAACGGGAACGGATCTGACCGATTTATACCGAATGGAAATTAATCAAAATGTCGATTGAAAGCCTAAATAATTTGCATAGTTCTATCGCTTCTAACATTTTTGAAAAATCTCCTGCTAAAAGCTGGGCATCAGGAATATGTACTGTAAAAATAATTTACGGGTATATGGAAGGACAAATCATTTTCTCTCGCGATAATGAAGAAGTGAGTACCTCAGGAGTAGGCGGAAAAAATTATCTTCTAATAGAAAAGCTCCGCGCGGCGATGGCCGAAGTCAATCAGGGGCGGGCGTGGTACACGATGGTGGTAACGGTCCAGGAGGACGGCAAGTTCAAGTTTGATTTTGATTATGACCATTTGCCTACTTTTGATATATTGCCAGACCCCGAGGATTGGGAAAAAGAGTTTAAGGCCTATCCGAATCCCGCGCTTCAGGCGCACGTCCAGGATTGGATGGACGGTCGCGTTAAAGACGAAGATTGGAGAACGGTGATTCAACGTCTTCGCGATCTGAATCCGTCTTCAAATCTCTGACTTTTTATGGGGTAAAAGGCACGAGCGGGCAAGGCATTTAAAACAAGGCGACATGGTGAAAGTGAAGATAGAACTGGTCTATGCGGACGATACGATGCGGCCGAGCGGGTTTAAGGTTACAGAGATAATCAATGGCGCGATGAATTCCCAAACCATTAAAAATGGAGCGACTACGTGGAACAACAGTTAAGAGAGCTAAACGATCTTCAACGAGACATAGCTCAAGACATCTATAGCATTGAATTAGATCAACCGTGGATAGAAGCACGAGCTACTATCAAATGTATTTTTGGCTATATGGAGGGTCAAGTTGTATTGAGAATGCAAGACGGTTCGAGAAAGACATCTGTTACATCGTTAGCTGGAGATATGCTTATAGAAAAGCTCCGCACGGCAATGGCTGACTTCAATCAGGGACAAGCGTGGTACACGATGGTGGTAACGGTCCAGGAGGACGGCAAGTTCAAGTTTGATTTTGATTATGACCATTTGCCTACTTTTGATATATTGCCAGACCCCGAGGATTGGGAAAAAGAGTTTAAGGTCTATCCGAATCCCGCGCTTCAGGCGCACGTCCAGGATTGGATGGACGGTCGCGTTAAAGATGAAGATTGGAGAACGGTCATTCAACGTCTTCGCGATCTGAATCCGTCTTTAATCAACAGCATTGGGAAATAAATATGGGTAAAATCACGTTGAGCATTTTTATTTTTTTGATTTCTTTGCAGAGTATGATGATCGAAAATAGTTCCGCTTCCCCAAATACTGCTCGTGATCAGACGGCTGCCGCCCGTGATCACTACTGGCGGGCAATTGGACAGTCAGAAAAAGATGTCATCGCACCCTTGATCAGCCCGGATTTTAATGGTGGGCCCAACTGGCCGTCTGCTCATCAGGCGTATCGCATTATTCGCCGTAACAACACCACGATATTTGCGACAGATGGCATGTCCGATCCCTATGATCTCGCCTCAAAAGAGGGCAACGGGTTCGGCATGGAACTCTTTATTGAAGTTCCCAATGAGTCATTGTCAAAAATGAGCGAAGTTGGACAGATTCCCCAGCATTGGGCATTCTTACTGCTAAAGAACACGGCGCAGCTTGTCGCTAAAGCCGGTGGAATCATACCTAGTCTGAATCAATACGGCGTTTTGTCCGTTGAATTTCCTAACGCTAAGGCCGCTTCTGAATTTACGTTACAAGTTCCGGATCGTTTCTTTGCAGATGATGGTGCGATTGGCGTTCTGATTGGAGGGCCTGCGCCGGATTTTTCAACAGACATCCCGAATATGCCTCTTTCTGCGGTCAAAGCCGTGCCCGTGGTTCTAGTGTCAGCAAAGGAATTGAGCATCATACGGCAACAGGGCGCATCTGCCCGCAAGGGGCTTGCGCAGAAGTTGACCGCTGCTGGTTATCACAGCGTCAGCGATCTCAACCGTAAAGATATGTCTGTGGACTCGTCCGCTTTTTAGCCGCCGAATTTCAGCGACCAGGACGTTCTGCCAGCGACACGTTCTCCATCAAACGGGTGTCATGATGAGATGGTTTAAAGGCATTGCGCATACCCGGCGTATCAGAATGCTGAGCGAACACGATCTGGCGCCTTAGACACGCCAGCGTCGCTGGCGGTTTCTGACACGATTGCTACAAATTTGATGACCCGTGAAATGGCGATCTGATCATCCGCCGCGCCCGAGCGCGCCGGGCTATTTTTGAACACACCGTTCTTTTCTCCATAATCCATTCTTTCAGATTCATGACAATCGCGCCCGCGCTACAATAAGGCCTGCAAAAATTTCCCCCCTTTTTTTTCCCCAACAGGAACGAACAATGCGTGCTTCGTCTGTGTCAGGTCTTGCTGCGCCCGCAGAACGTGACTACCAAAAAAATGCAAGAAAAGCCATCTGGGCTTCATCCATCGGCTACGCGCTGGACGGATTCGATCTGCTGATACTGGGTTTTATTTTATCGGCGGTGAGTGCAGGCCTGGGTCTGACCAGCACCGAAGCCGGTTCGCTGGTCACCTGGACCCTGGTGGGGGCGGTCATCGGCGGCATCGGCTTTGGCCTGCTTAGCGATATTTACGGCCGGGTACGGGTGCTGACCTGGACGATTCTGCTGTTTGCGGTTTTCACGGGGATGTGCGCCCTGGCGCAAGGCTATTGGGATTTATTGGTATATCGCACCATCGCCGGGCTGGGCCTGGGCGGCGAATTCGGCATTGGCATGGCCCTGGCCACCGAGGCCTGTCGCCCGTCGCAGCGCGCCCGGGTCTCATCCTATGTCGGCCTGGGCTGGCAGGCAGGCGTGCTGGCCGCAGCGCTGCTGACGCCGCTATTGCTGCCCATTATCGGCTGGCGCGGCATGTTCGCGGTGGGCGTGTTGCCGGCTATTGTCTCGTTTTTTGTGCGCTCCTATATCGGTGAACCCGAACACTTTGTTAAATCAGCGCCGGTGGCAAGGTCATTTACGCTGGCGCCCCTGCGCTTGCTGGTGGCGGATGCGGAAACGGTACGACGCAGCATCGGGGTGATTATCCTGTGTTCGGTGCAAAACTTCGGTTATTACGGCCTGATGATCTGGATGCCCTCGTACCTGTCAACCCAGTTCGGCTATTCGCTCACCAAATCGGCCAGCTGGACCGCCATGACCGTGCTGGGCATGAGCCTGGGCATCTGGCTGTTCGGGCAACTGGCCGACCGTATCGGTCGCCGCCCCAGTTTCCTGCTCTATCAGGTGGGGGCCGTTGTCATGGTTTACGTATACTCCCAGCTTACGACTCCGACGGCGCTGTTGTGGGGCGGGGCGCTGATGGGCGTGTTCGTCAATGGTATGATTGGCGGGTATGGGGCGCTGATTTCCGAGCTGTATCCCCGGGCTGCCAGAGCAACCGCGCAAAATGTGCTGTTCAATATCGGCCGGGCCATCGGTGGATTCGGGCCGGTGGTGGTGGGTGCGTTGGCGGCGGCGTATTCCTTTGAGGTGGCCCTGGTGTTGCTGGCGTCCCTGTATATCCTGGACATTATTGCCACTCTGTTCCTGATTCCTGAACGCAAGGGGATGGAACTGGAGTAATTTCACCTAATCAGGAGTTTCCAATGACAACTGACTGCGTGGTCATGTACACCACCGTCCCCGACGCGCTGCTGGCAAAACGTATCGCCCATCTGCTGGTGGAAGAACATCTGGCTGCCTGTGTGAACTTAAGCCCCGCTGGTCTGTCTATTTATTTATGGGAAGAGAACGTCGAAGGGACAGAGGAAATCACCCTTACCATCAAAACCTCCAGCCAGGCCAGTTTGCGCTGCCAGGAGCGGATTGTGCAGCTGCACCCCTACGATGTTCCTGAAATTATCATTTTGCCCGTCCTTGGCGGGCATGTGCCGTATCTGGACTGGATTCGGGCACAAACGTCCGTGTAGAGAGGTTACGTGTTCACGTCGTCGGATTTGAAGGGCCGCCTAGTGTGGCTGTGGGGGCTCATGGCCCTGCTGTTGCTGCTGGTTGCGCCCGCTGTTCATGCGGAAGAAGAATTTCTGGATCCGGAACAGGCGTTTGTCTTTTCTGCGCAAATGCAGACGCCATCCGAGCTGCGCATAGACTATCGCATCGCGCCCAAATACTACATGTATCGCGAGCGCTTCGAGTTTCATGTCAAAGACGATGCAGACAAATCCCGGGCTGCCGCCCTGCTGGGCACACCGGTGTTACCCAAGGGGGACGTAAAGTATGACCCGACCTTCGACAAAAACATGGAGGTCTATCATAAGCAGGTAAGTATTCGTCTGCCCCTTCTTAAGCAGACAACACCGCTTACCGTACAGGTGGTCGGCCAGGGATGTGCCGATGCCGGCTTATGCTATCCTCCCATCACCTATGACATTGTGCTGGAGCCCGCGCCCGGCGGCGGCATGAGTATTACGGGAGGCACGCCTGGCGTCAAAAAAGGCGCTGCGCCGGCAGGTGCCGTTAGCACGCCACCTGCCGGCAATAATGCTGCTGCCACGGCGCAAGGGAAGTCATCTTCCAATGCTGCCGGCGTAACCAATCCGCTTACCGGCCAGGGCGGCAACGCCTCAAACGCAATTCAGGCCGGACAGCAGATCTCTGGTGCCACCACCAGCGCTGGCGTCGCTTCCGCTGCGACTTCTGCTGAATCTGGTAATACCTCGCTGTTTGATGCCGGCGATACCACCATCGCCCAATGGCTGTCAGAAGCGGGCCTGGCGCGCATTTTATTGATCTGTTTCGCGCTGGGCGTGGTGCTCTCGTTTACGCCTTGTGTCCTGCCCATGCTGCCGATACTGCTGTCCGTGATCGTGGGCGACCAGAAGGCGCGCGGGGGCGTCCCATCCAAAGGGCGCGGTTTCGCGCTCACGCTCATGTATGTGCTGGGCACGGCCATTGTGTACACCTTGCTGGGCATCGCGGCCGCCTCTGTCGGTTCCGTTCTGGCCGCGTGGATTCAGAATCCCTGGGTGCTCTCGGCGTTTGCGGTGGTGCTCGTTATTCTTGCCATTGGCATGTTCGGCGCGTTCACCATACAAATGCCGGTCTCGCTGCAAACGTCACTGAACAATAAAGTGTCGCGGCTGCCGGGCGGGCGCTACGGCGGCGCTTTCGGCATGGGCATGCTCTCGGCGCTTATTTGCGGCCCTTGCGTTGCCGCGCCGCTGGCGGGCATCTTGCTGTTCATCTCCCAGACCGGCAATCTGGTGCTGGGTGGACTGGCGCTGTTTGTGCTGGCGTGGGGACAGGGTTTCTCGTTGCTGATCCTGGGCGCCACGTCTGGCGCGCTTATGCCCAAGGCAGGGCCCTGGATGGAAGCGATCAAGTATTTTTGCGGACTCTTGCTGCTGGCAACGGCGCTGTGGATGCTCATGCCTGTTTTACCCTTGTGGGCGCAAATGCTGGGCTGGGCGTTTCTGAGTATGTGCCTGGCGGTATTGCTGGGCGCTTTCCGCAGCGACGCGGGCCCTGTGGCCAGCGCCGGCCCGCTGCGGCTTATATTGCGTGCGCTGGGTCTGCTGGCCGCTGCGTGGGCCTTGCTGTTGCTGGTTGGCCTGGCCACCGGCAGCCGGGATCCGCTGGCGCCACTTAAAGGGTTCGCGCAGGTAAACGGCGCCGCGCAAACCAGCGTTGCCAAAGTCAAGTTTGAAAGGGTGCGATCACTGGCGGAGCTCGAAGCGCGCATAGCGGCCGCCGGTAAACCAGTCATGCTGGACTTCTACGCAGACTGGTGCATTTCCTGCCATGAAATGGAAAAATTCACGTTTTCCGATAGTCGGGTGGCCGGCGCCATGAACGGCATGCTTTTATTGCAGGCTGACGTCACCGGCAACAACGAGCAGGATCGCGAACTGCTCAAGCGCTTTCGCCTGTTCGGCCCGCCGGGCATTATTTTCTTTGATCGCAATGGCCAGGAAATGGCGGGCAACCGCGTAGTCGGTTTCCAGAAGGCGGACACGTTTCTTGAAAAATTGCAGTTGGCGCTGCGCTAGCGACGACGCGGCGGTCTTTTTACTGCTTGGGCAGAGAAGGCAGGACTGTATGGCCCGCTTGAGGCTGTCGGCGGGTGGTCGCTTCTTCTCGCAGGCTGCAGGCATGCCTTGGCAACTGACTGGTTGCGAAAGAGGTGGCTAAGGATATGGCTATCCGGGTGTGACAACACGCCGGATGTGGATGCAGCAAGAGGAGAGGATTCAGTCCAGATCGAGCCAGCTGCGGTTCTTTTCCGAAAGACCGATGCCCGCCCATTTGTTTCCCAGTTCGATCACCAGGAGGCTGTCGTTGGTGTCCAGGGCAGGCAGCAAAAGCTCGCGTACCTGCGTGACGCCCAGATTGGTTGCCACAATGTAGCTTGAATCGTAGCAATGCCAGCGGCTGGGGAAATGTTCGTCTATGAGCTGCTTTAACTTGGTAAATCGGGTACCCAGCAGACGGCGGTCATACGTGATCAGTACTTTCATCTCATTTCCCCTGACTATGAAAAACCATTCCCGATATAGTAATACAAATCCGCGAGAATGGGCCAGATAGTTGCGGCATGCAAGCCCCGTCCAGCAATACGCATTGGACACTCGCACGGTAACAGGATTTTCCCAGGCCTCTTCAACTGAATAACCAGCTATATCGCGTGTTCTTTCAGCAATGGTTTAGTCCAGGCCGTGAAACGGGTCGTCAAACTGTTTTTTAGAGAAAATCAAAGTAGATGAGTGCATTGAGAGAAGCGTCAGTCAATAAGTGTGCACACGGATTTCAGCATTACCGATCGCGTACAGGCCGCAGCACTGGCAAATATGGGTGCGCCGGCAGCCAATTCGGGCGCTGGAAAACGATGGATCATCCGGGTGCAAACAGTTGCGTCGGATTCTCGGTAATTTCATTTAAATATATGATAAATAACGTATTTTTGTTATAATGATACGGTTGTCACTTCAATATTCAAAGGTCTTTAATGGACGTGCAGTCAGAAGAGTTTCGGCAGGAAATGCAATCGGAGATTGGCTCGCTGGCCCTGGAAGGGCTTATCCCGGATGCGCAGGCGCTGGCCGACCTGGAACTGGTCATGCAGGGCAAATTGACGATTGAACAGGCAAAGCAGAACGTGTTTGCCCGGATCAGGAATGGCAAAGTATAGCAGCAGCCCCGATTCATATGTTTATCCGGGTACAGATGTCCTGATCAACAAAGAGGGCATTAAAGACGCCGCGACACTGTGTATTGCCGAATCCAACAGTTATCTGTTTGCTTCGGCCGCCTTGAAAGCGCATCCGGTCACAGGCAAGTTTGACTTCAATCATTTGCAGCAAATACATCAACGGCTTTTTGGCGATTTATACGAATGGGCGGGTCAGGCCCGGACCGTGGATATTTCCAAAGGAACGTCCAGATTCGCTAACCATCAACACATCGAGCAATCGACCAGGCAACTGTTGCACCAGCTGCAGCATGAAAATTATTTGCGGGGCCAGCGGGCCGACACGATAAGCGAAAGGGCTGCGCATTATCTTGGCGAACTGAACGCGATTCATCCTTTCAGGGACGGTAATGGCAGGGCCACCAGGCATTTTATCGGCCAGCTTGTCAAAGAGGCTGGGTATGCGATCCAGTGGGAAAATATCAGCCAGCAGCAAATGACGGATGCTGCCATTTTGTCTTTTCATGGCGATGCGAGCGAGCTGGCCAGGCTGATCAAAGACAACTTGAAAGCGTTGACCGTTAGAAAATAAGTGCGCGGGTTGAAGCCCCCGCCTGCGCAAGGGCTGCACAAAACCTTGAGCAACCGCAAGCCAGGCGCCGGTTTACAATGCCTGACACCAGCGCCAGCGCCAGTAGAGCGCAGCACTAGCGTCAGCGCTCACTCATCGTCTTACAACTCCCCCTCCTCGTCCGATCCGCGCGAGCTAGTGGTGCGCCCGTTTTCTGGGGATGTTTATGTCAACTTTGATAAGGCTGAACGCCACCACGGTTCATTGTCCAGAAACCAGTCCACCGTCTTGACGAGGCCTGTGTCAAACGGCTCGCTCGCGACAAACCCCAGTTCCTGTTCAATCTTTGTCGGATCCATGGCGTAGCGCCGGTCATGACCGGGGCGATCCTGCACATAGCGGATCAGCGACGCGCTATTGCCCGCCTGCGCCGCCATTGCCTGTGGGAACTGCTGGCGTAACTGCGGCCGCATCGCGAAGGCGCGATCCATGATCTGGCACAATGTGTGGATGAGCTGCAGGTTGGTCAACTCGCAACGGGCGCCGACATTCCAGGTGTCTCCTGCCTTGCCTTGCGCCAGAATCGCCTCAATCGCCCGGACGTGGTCCGTTACGTAAAGCCAGTCCCGCACCTGCAGGCCATCGCCAAAAACCGGAATGATTTTATTGTGCAGGATGTTTGTCAGCGTTAACGGGATGAGTTTTTCGGGATAGTGATAGGGCCCGTAGTTGTTTGAGCATCGGCTGATGGTGGCGGCCAGGCCGTATGTCTGGTGGTAAGCCCGTACCAGATGGTCAGCCGCCGCTTTGCTGGCCGAGTACGGAGAGTTCGGCGCATAGGGCGTATCTTCGGTAAACGCGGGCTGGCCGGCCGCCAGGCTGCCGAAAACCTCATCGGTACTGACGTGATGAAAGCGGTGTGGCAGGGCAGTCGTTTTATGCAGCGCCGGCACCTCTATCCATACCTGACGTGCCGCCTTAAGCAGGCTGTGCGTGCCGGTCACATTGGTCCGGATAAAGGTGTCGGGCCCCTGAATGGACCGGTCGACATGGCTTTCAGCTGCGAAATGGACGATCGTATCGACGCGATGCTGTTGCAGCAAGGCGATCACCTGGTCCGTATTGCAGACATTCCCGTGCACAAAGGTGAAGTTGGCGTGGTCTTCAATCCCCGCAAGGCTGCTGCGGTTGCCCGCGTAGGTCAGCGCATCCAGCACCACCAGCGTGTCGTCTGGATGCTGTCTGAGCCAGTAATGAACGAAGTTGGCGCCGATGAATCCGGCGCCACCGGTAACAAGCAAGGATGCCATCGCGTTTGGGGCGTCATGTGAAGTTGCAAGGGCTCATGATAACAGGACGGGTGCCGATCGCGAAGTCTGTCGAAAGGGGGCAGCAGATGACCGATCCGTTATAATCTGCGCTGATGCAATCCATTGGGGCTTTGCCTGATACGCATGAAAACAGAACGCCTGGTTATTCCCGATGTGCTGCTGTTCACGCCCAAAGTGCACCGCGACGCGCGCGGTTATTTTCTGGAGGCCTACCGGCAGCAGGTGCTGGACGAGGCCCTGGGGCGCGCGCTGCGCTTTGTTCAGGACAACGAATCACAGTCGTCTTATGGTGTGGTGCGCGGGCTGCATTATCAGTTGCCGCCTTATGCCCAGAACAAGCTGGTGCGCGTGGTGGCGGGGCGGGTCCTGGATGTCATTGTGGATCTGCGCAAGAGCAGCGCAACCTTCGGACAGTCCCTGCAAATTGAACTGGATGCCGCGCGCAAGCAATCGTTGTTCATCCCGGCCGGATTTGCCCACGGTTTCGCCGTGCTCAGCGAGCAGGCCATTTTCACTTACAAAACCGACGCCGCCTATGCGCCCGATTACGAGCGTGGCCTGGCGTTTGACGACCCGCAACTGAACATTAACTGGCAGGTGCCGCGCGAGCATATGATCCTGTCGGACAGG
>DATGQC010000149.1:0-5888 GCA_035304425.1 Advenella sp. | reverse complement strand
GGCCCCAGCACTTTTTCCTTGCGCAGGGGCAGGCTCTCGAACTCGACCGGCACCTTGCTTTCGTTGACGAGATTGATCTTGAAACGGCCGGCGGGAACCTCAAGCCGTTGTGGCTCGAATGTGCCGTCTTCCTTGAACGTGAGGGTAAAGGTTGGGGTCTCGGCCCGGACGCTTTCTGCGAGCAGCGCCTGGGCCAGCGTCAGGGAAAGCGCCAGACCGGCCATTGCCAGCGCGCGTTTGACCATGATCAATATCCGCCTTTTTTGCCTGTACCGGCATAAGTGAACTCGTACTCGACTTCAAATGGCTTCCAGAAGGCCGCAACGCCGGTTTCCTTGTCGGTATGGTGGCCAAAGTGGGTCATTTTGCCGGATTCGGGCGAGCCGATAATGAACGTAAGCTTGTATTTGCCGGGCCCCTGCAACTTTACATTGTCGCCATAATGCGGACCATCGTTGGCGACCATCGGCATAAGCGGGCCTTCCTGAACCTTGCCGCCTTGTTTTTCCAGCTTGTATTTGATGTCCAGGTACGGCATCCATGCACCTTCTTCGAACCCGTTCTTGTTGTCGGCTGTCGCGTGAATATCCGCTTCAAGGTGAATGTCGGAATCCTTGGCCTCGCGCATCATTCCTGCCGGCTCCATGGTAATTGGCTGCAGGTAGACGGCGGCGATTTCCATGCCGTTTTTTATATGGGGTTTGCCGATAGGATACTCGGCAGCCTGCGCAGACAATGACAGAGCCAGCGCTGCACCGGCACTGGCCAGGGCTATTTTTTTGATCATACGTATATGTCCATCAATGAGAAAAGTAAATGAGAATATTTCTCGTTTATATTAGTACACATTGGCTGACAGTCGCCTTAATATATATCAAAAGCACAGGGAGTCGTGCGCGTTCTTGCGTGGCCGACTCCGGACATCATCGCCCGTGACGGCAAGCCGCCATGACCGACGAAGCGGACATCGCCGTGCGCAGAACGCCGGATCAGGCTGTCCGGCATGAGCCGGAACAGCCACTCTGTGCCGGCGCAATCGGGACGAAGGCCAAGACCATCCAGGTCGGGCCCGGCGGCAATCCAAGGCTTATAGCTGAATCTGGTCACCATCAAATGCCTGGCGCACATTTGAAGGAAGGGCTTCGGAATGAGCCATCAGGTACCGGTCCAGTTCGTGGCCGGCGTGGGTCAGCCAGGTGGTCCCGGCGCCAATGGCGGCATGGATCGCCAGAGCCTGATTCAGATCGTTATGATTACGCCCGGGCTCTGGTGTGGGTGGATAGGAGCAATCGAGCACACAATGAGCAGGGCGTTCGGCGCGTAAGAAGCGCTCTACCTGCTCGGGCAGACCTTGCGTATCGGTCAGGTAAGCCAGGCTGTCGCCCTGATCCGGCCGGATCAGATAGCCGCAGGTCGGACGGGAATGCTGCAACGGCAATGCGGTGACACTGAAACCGTCAAACTGCCGCTCTTCGAAGGCGAAAAATGGCTCGGAAAAATCCAGAATGCCCGGGTGCTTATACAGGTCGGCAAACCCGGCTTCATCGGCAGGGCCGTATACGGCAATACGCAAATTGACACCCCAGCGCAAATGCAACAGGCCCTGGGCATGGTCAGCATGGTAGTGCGTCTGGAAGATGCCCTGTAGCGCACCTGGCGCAAAACGGCTGGTCAGATCCATCAGACCGCTGTCAATCAGCCATTGACCAGCGGTGCCCTGCAGCAACGCGCTGCACGGCAGGCGCACGTAGCGAACATCGCTGCGCGCCCGGGCGCAGGCGACGCAATCGCAGTTGTAAACGGGCATCTGCGCCGAATTGCCGGTGCCCAGGAAAGTCAATTTCATTGCCGCTCCAGTGTCGTGGCCTGTTCAATTGTATGCAATAACTGCGCAACGGCGCTGTCCAGTTCGCCGGAGTTATCGACGAGCGCCAGCCGCGCGCCCTGCTCCCGCAATCTGTCCATAAATGCCGTATCGAGCACAGTGTTGCGCGCCAGCCGCCGGGCAATCTCCTGACGGCTTTCACGTCCCCGTTGCAGCAAACGTTCCAGCAGCAGGGGCGGGTCGACCTGCACCAGCACCACCAGTACCGATTGGTAGCGTTGCACCGCAGACTCGCAATAGGCGCGGGAACCATTGACCAATACGGTATGTCCCTGCTCCAGCAACTCATCAAGCGCTATCGGGATGCCGTAGGCCAGGCCGTTGGCGCGCCAGCTCATGGCAAACTCGCCGCGCGCCTCCATCGCATCAAAGGCATCGGGCGACAGGGAAAAAGCATCTTCCCCCTCGGATTCTGCCGACCGGGTTATATAGCGTTTCATCAGTCGCAATGACGACCCTGCATGGCTGGCCGCCCGTTGCAGCAGACTGTCTTTGCCCGCCCCCGACGGCCCCATGACGTAAACCAGCAGGCCTGACATCAAAATACCCGCTGCCCTTCGCACAGCACCTGCTGCACCACAAATTGACTGCCCGTATCCTTGACCTGGACCAGATCGGCACGCAAGCCCGGGCTGATCTGGCCACGGTCCGGCAAATTGGCGGACCGGGCCGGCGCCAGGCTCACCATATTGACTGCTTGCGGCAAACTGATCCCCAGGTCAGACTGGCTAAGGATACGTACCGACTGCAACATGCTTGCCGGGTAATAGTCGCTGGACAAAATATCCAGCACGCCTTTGCGCGCAAGATCGGTGGCCGCGATGTTGCCGGAATGGGAGCCGCCGCGCACCACGTTGGGCGCTCCCATCAGCACTTTCAGGCCCAATTGGTGACTGAGCGCCGCCGCTTCATGGGTCGTGGGGAATTCGGCAATGGTCATGCCAAAGCCGGCAGATTCGTGCACATGTTCGCTGGTGGCGTCATCATGGCTGGCAAGCGACAGCCCCCGCTCATGGCAAATATCGACGATGCGGCGACGATAGCGCTCGCTGTAGCGATCAGCATTCTGTTTTTGCAACACAATAAAGGCATCCATATCGGCATCATTCAGATGATACTTGCCCTGATAGTATTCTCGGTATTTTTCGTACTTGACAAACTGGCGCTGGCCAGGCGTATGGTCCATCACCGACACCAGATGCACCAGCGCATTGCCCACCAGGTCTTCGAAAATACCCAGGGTTCGTTCATGACTGACTTCACAGCGCAAATGCAGGCGGTGTTCGGCCCGCGTATGCCCCTGGTCGGCGGCATGCGAAATAGCTTGCACCATTTTGGGCAATTGCAGCAGGCGTTGTCCCTTAGGGTTGACGTCCCCAATAGAGAGTGCGTCGAAAACCGTAGTGATACCCGCAGCGACGATTTGCGCATCGTGCGCCAATACCGCATTTTCCGATGGCCAGTCTACGCCAGGACGTGGATTCATGTATTTTTCAAGGTTATCGGTATGCAGCTCGATCAGCCCCGGAATAACGAGATCGCCCTGCCAGTCTTCGGCGGCAGGCAGCGTGCTCCTGCCCTCGCTTACATCATGGATCTGGCCGTCACGCAGGGCCACAGTGCCCCGGACGACGTCGCTGGCGGTCACGATCTTTGCATTTGTAATCACTCGTTCACGCAACATGTTTCATCTCCCGCGTCGCAATATCCAGGCTGCGGTCTGCCACTGCCTCGCGTGCAGCCTTATCATGAAAAATGCCGATCAGGGCAGAACCGGCAGCCCTGGCCTCGCCAATCATCTGCAGCACCACCTGACGATTTGCCTCATCCAGCGACGCCGTCGGTTCGTCCAGCAGCATCAATGGCCAATTGACCATGAACCCCCGGGCGATATTCACGCGCTGCTGTTCGCCGCCGGAAAAGGTATTGGGCGCCAGCGACCACAGCCTTTGCGGAATGTTCAGCCGCGTCAACAGATCGGCAGCACGCGCACTGGCCTGTTCCGCGCTCCAGCCGCGCAGCAGCGCCGGTTCGCTCACCACATCCAGGCAGTTGACGCGCGGGATGACGCGCAGGAACTGGCTGACGTAGCCCATTGTTTCCCGGCGTACTTGCATGATCTGGCGCGGCGCCGTGCCGACCAGTTCGGTCATGGCGCCGCGATGCAGCACGCGAATCGAGCCCGCGCCTGGCAGATAGTTCCCGTAGAGCGTACGCAGCAGCGTTGATTTGCCGGCGCCAGACTGACCGTGCAGCACCACGCACTCGCCGGCATTGACCGAAAAGCTGATGTTGTCGAGCACATGCAGTTGTACTCCCTGCTGTTGGTGCAGCGTGAAAGTCTTGGACAGATTATTTACTTCCAGAACGGTATTCATTATTTCTCCGAATGCGTTGATTGCAACTGTAGTATCACGGTTGCAATACTGATGAGACCAGCAGTTGCGTGTACGGATGCTGTGGATCATCCAGGATCTGGTCTGTCAGCCCGCTTTCCACGACGCGCGAGCGCCGCATCACCATCAGGCGGTCTGCAAGCAGTCGGGCCACGGCCAGATCATGGGTCACAATAATGACGGCAAGACCCAGATCGCGCACCAGCGCACGCAGCATATCCAGCAAGCGCGCCTGCACCGAGACATCCAGCCCGCCGGTAGGTTCGTCCATGAACACCAGTCGTGGATGAGAAACCAGATTGCGGGCGATCTGCAACCGTTGCTGCATGCCGCCCGAAAATGTGCGCGGCAGATCATCAATGCGCGACTCGTCAATTTCCACCTGGCGCAGCCAGCGCATCGATTCGCCGCGCAGCACGCCGTAATTGCGGACGCCTTGAGCCATCAGGCGCTCGCCGATATTGGCGCCAGCCGATACCGTCATGCGCAACCCATCGCGCGGATTCTGCTCGACAAATCCCCACTCGGTGCGCAGCAAGGTGCGCCGCTGCGCCTCCGAGGACGCATACAGATCAGTCACCGCGCCATCGGAATGCCGATAATGAATCGTGCCGGCATCGGGCTGACTGCGGCCTGACAGCACATTGAGCAGCGTAGACTTGCCGGATCCCGATTCGCCGACGATGCCCAGCACTTCGCCGGGATACATATCGAAACTGACCGCCTGGCATCCCTTGTCCGGGCCGAACAAAAGGCCGATATCCGATACCTGAAAAAGCGGTTCGCCGGCCAGCTCGTCCGCCATCGGACGATCCGCCTGACTGTTAATTGCCTGCTGCAATGCACTCATTGTGTTACCTCTGCTTGTGCCACGCGCTGGGCGCAGTAGTCTGTGTCAGAGCAGACAAATTGCCGGCTGCCCTTGTCATCTGTAATAATTTCGTCCAGGAACGACTCCGTGGATCCGCAAATGGCGCAACTGTGCTCCCATTTCTGCACCTCGAACGGATGGTCTTCAAAGTCCAGGCTGGCCACATCGGTATAAGGCGGGATCGCGTACAGGCGCTTTTCCCGGCCGGCGCCAAACAGCATGAGCGCGGCGCTGCGGTTCAATTTGGGGTTATCGAACTTCGGTATCGGCGACGGATCCATCACATATCGTCCGGCCACCAGCACCGGATAGGCGTAGGCGGTAGCGATATGACCATAGCGGGCAATGTCTTCATACAGTTTCACATGCATGACGCCGTAATCGTTCAGCGCATGCATGGTTTTGGTCTCGGTTTCCGACGGCTCAATGAAACGCAGCGGTTCGGGGATCGGTACCTGAAAGACCATGATCTGATCATTGTTCAAGGCCTTCTCGGGAATGCGGTGGCGGGTTTGTATGACGGTTGCCTCGGTCGTATCCACTGTGGTGCGAACGCCTGCAGTGCGCGAGAAAAAGCGCCGGATGGACACCGCATTGGTGGTATCGTCTGCGCCCTGGTCGATCACCTTCAATACGTCGTCGCGCCCCAGGATTGCGGCGGTCAGTTGCATGCCGCCGGTGCCCCAGCCATAGGGCAGCGGCATCTCGCGCCCGCCGAACGGGCACTGATAGCCGG